>JAEZYO010000990.1 GCA_023419055.1 Pseudomonadota bacterium
GCACCCCGGCGCGATCCCGAGCGCTCCACCAAAGGACTCCGAGCAGCTCCGCATCGCTCATAATGCCGCGCTCGCTCGGGGCGACGAGGCGCTCGCCGTTGAGCTCGCCGCGCGCCTGACGAAAGGCGCCCTTTCGCCCCCCTGCGACTACGAAGACGGCACTCGCATCCGAGCCGTACGCTTCGAGCCCGGGAGCTCGGATCTCTTGACGGTGACGATCCAGGCGGGGCAAGTTACGCTTGGCGATCGGCGCTTCCGCATCGACAGCAGCGTCGAGGCCGCGCCAAAGTTCTCGGTGACCCCGCCTGATCCGACCCTGCGCGAGGTCGGCCTGCCCTCGGTCATTCCCGCCGCGCTCTGGAAGCCGGGCTACCTCTACGCGAGCATCACCGAGGTGCTGAAGCGCCCCGGCCGAGAGCTCTATTTCGGTCGCTTCGTCGGAGCGGGCGCTCCCGCGTCGAGCTCCGGTTCAGATACCTGCAAGCTCGTCATCCTCGAGTAGACTCGAGCCCACCATGCAACCCCAAGAGCCGCGCTTCTTCGTGATCGGCGGCGCCGGATTCATCGGCAGCCACCTGGTCGAGCGTCTCGTCGCGCGCGGCCGGGTCACGGTCTTCGACAACTTCTCCGTCGGCAAGCGCGAGTTCCTGGCAGCGTCGCTCGCCTCCGGTCGCTGCGAGATCGCAAAAGGTGACGCGCTCGACCTCGCGGCGCTCGAGAGCGCGATCGCCGGGCACGACGTGGCCTTTCATCTCGCCGCGAACCCCGAAGCGCGCTGGGGACTCGAGAACCCGAGACTCGACCTCGAGCAAGGGACGATCGCGACCTGGAACGTGCTCGAGGCCATGCGGCGCACGGGCGTGAAGACCTTCGTGTTCTCGTCGTCCGGGACCGTGTACGGCGACACCGCCGCTTCCTGCGCCGAAGGCGACCTCGGGAGCCTACCCATCTCGCTCTACGGCGCGAGCAAGTTCGCCGGCGAGGCGATGATCAGCGCCTTCGTCGAGTGCTTCGGGCTCACGGCGTACATCTACCGCTTCGGCAACGTGGTCGGTCCTCGCGGTACGCACGGCGCCGCGCTCGACTTCTTGAAGAAGCTCCGCGCGAGCCGCGTCGAGCTCGAGGTGCTCGGGGACGGCCGCCAGGCGAAGCCGTACGTGTGGGTCGAAGACTGCGTCGACGGCATCCTCTTCGGCCTCGATCACGCGAAGGAGCGCCTCAACGTCTTCAACATCGCGCCGCCGGACTTCACGTCGGTGCGGCGCATCGCCGAGCTCTGCCTCGCGGCTTCGCCGTACCGTGACGCCACCATCCGCTACACCGGAGGAGAGCGCGGGTGGCCGGGCGACGTTCCTCAGTCGCGACTCGATCCGGGTCGTCTCGCCGCGCTCGGCTGGCAGGTGCGCCACACGAGCGACCAGGCGGTGGAACGCGCCGTGAACGCGCTAGCCGCCGAGGTGTTCGGCGCGGCATGACGCTCCAGGCGGTCATCCTGGCGGGCGGCCTCGCGACGCGCATGCACGCCGTCACGACGAGCGTGCCCAAGTCGCTGATCCCCGTCGCAGGGCGCCCCTTTTTGGCTCTTCAGCTCGAGCTCTTGAAGACGTCCGGCTTCGAGGAGGTGTTGCTGCTGGTCGGGCACCTCGCGGAGCAGATTCGCGCCTTTGCCGGTGACGGCAGCGCGTTCGGCTTGAAAATCCGCTACGCGGAAGACGGTCCCCGCCTGCTCGGCACGGGGGGAGCCCTACGCCGCGCTCTCGCCGACCTCAGACCGGAGTTTCTGGTCACCTACGGCGACAGCTTTCTCCCGTTCGACTACTCGGGGCCGCTCCGCGACCTTCTGGCTCACCCGGACGCCTCGGGGACGATGGCCGTGTTCGAGAACCACGGGCAGTGGGACAAGAGCAACACGCAAGTCAGCGGTGATATCGTCACGCGCTACGAGAAGAATGCCGCTCCTTTCGACCCGGCCTTCCCCTTCATCGACTACGGCGCGACGGCGCTCCGAAAGAGCGTGGTCGCCGCTTACCCCGAAGAGACCGCCTTCGGCCTGGACGTCATCCAGAGCGCCCTCGTCGAGCGAGGAAGGCTCCGCGCCTATCGCGCGCCCGAGCGTTTCTACGAGATCGGGTCGCCCGAGGGATTGAAGGAGCTCGAGGCATACTTCCTGGCGAAAGGCGCCGGAAGGTGATGCTAGTCTCGGCGGTCGGATGCTTGTTTCCCGGGCACCGTTCCGCTTCTCTCTGGGCGGCGGCGGCACAGACCTGCCGAGCTACTACGAGCAGTTCGGTGGCTTCTTGGTCAGCGCCGCCATCGATCACTACGTGTACGTCACCGCCAACAAGCGCTTCTACGACGACATCCGGCTCGCCTACTCCGAGACCGAGATCGTGCCCACCGTGGAGTCGATCCGACACCGCATCTTCCGTGAAGCGCTCCGCATGCAGGGCATTCACAGCGGCATCGAGCTCACGAGCGTCGCGGACCTGCCTGCCAACAGCGGGCTCGGCTCGTCGAGCAGCTTCACCGTCGCGCTCCTGAACGCGCTCCACACCTACAAGCGTGATTTCGTCTCGTCGCGAAGGCTCGCGGAAGAAGCTTGCGAGCTCGAGATCGTCCGCCTGGCCGAGCCCATCGGCAAACAAGATCAATACATCGCAGCGTTCGGGAACGTGACCGCGCTCACCATCGATCGCGACGGCACCGTGCACGTCGAGCCGGTGCCCGTGAAGGACGAGGTGCTCGACGAGCTCCAGAACAACCTGCTCATCGTGTACTCGGGGGTGGAGCGACCGGCCAAGATCGTGCTCGGCGAACAGGGCGAGCGGGTCCGGAAGAGCGACGCGACCACGCTCGAAGGCATGCACCGCATCAAGGAGATAGGCCGCGACGTCTACGATCTCCTGGTGAAGGGCGACACCGATCGCTTCGGAGAGCTCTTGCACGAGCACTGGACGCGCAAGCGCAAGCTCGCGAGCAAGATGACGGACGAGCAGCTCGACGACATCTACGACACCGCCCGGCGCGCCGGAGCCCTCGGGGGCAAGCTGATCGGCGCCGGCGGCGGCGGCTTTTTCATGTTCTACGTGCGGCCGGAGACCAAGCGCCACGTGCGCGAGACCTTGACTCGCCGCGGCCTGAAGACGCTCAGGTTCCGCTTCGATCTCGACGGCGCGCGCATCATGGCGAACATGCACCGGAGCTGAGCTTCGGGCTCAGCGCGGCTCGGCGACCGCCGCGTAGAGCTCGCTCACGTCGAGCTCGGCCCCGATGGATTCGAGCCGAGCCTTGTCGCCCTCCGAGTAGTTCGCGCTCGCCCACTCACTGTCGCCGGCTCGCGTCCAAACCTGGACCTCTTTGACTCGGTGCGAGACGAGGACGTATTGCTCGAGCGATTCGATTCGCTTGTAGTGCTCGAACTTATCCCCGCGATCATAGTCTTCCGTGCTCCGGCTCAGCACCTCGACGATCAAGGTCGGATTGGTGACGGCGTTCTCGTCTTCCGGATCGACCTCACGCGAACCGCAGACCACAGTGACGTCCGGGTAAGTCGCGAGGCCAGTTTCGAGGACTCGAACCCGCAAGTCGGCGTCGTAGGCGCGGCAACGACCACCACGGATCTGACCGAACAAAAGCCCGGTTACCGCCGCCTTCAAGGCCGCGTGTTCCGGTGTTCCCCCCGCCATCCCGTAGATCTGGCCGTCCAAAAACTCGTGCTTCACGTTGCTCGACGCCTCGAGCGCGAGGTAGTCACCTCGGCTGTAACGGATGCGATGAGCGGGCACGTTCATACCGAGACCAGTATGGCACCAGCGCTACCGGGGCGCGCCCGAAAGCTGACTCGAGCGCCAGGCGTCACCCCGAAGGCGGCACACCTGGCACAATCAGAGCCTGTAAAGTGCAGGATTTTCACGCTTCTATCCCTGGCACGGTGCTAGCTAAGCGGAGCCTTCGATGAATTCGATGCGTGAGCGCCTCGGGCAAGCGATCTGGCGCGGCGCGCTGCTCTCCGCGGTCGTCACCTCGGCGTGCGGCGGAAAGTCGGACGAGGACGACCAGCAAGACAACAGCGGCTCGGGCGGCAGCGCCGGCAAAAGTAACGTCGCCGCGGGCGGCACGGGCGCCGTCGGGTTGCCGCTCTTGCCCTCCGACGACTACCCCGCGTGTGCGGGAGAGACGCACGGCGGGGGCTACTACGGGCAATGCTGCGTCAGCCCGCATTGCTACACGCCGGCTTCCGGTGTTTGCGCGCCGGCGAACGAAGTGAGCGCCCTCCTGCCCGAGTTTCCACCGGGCTCGGGCTCGTGCTCGTGCGTGCCCGAGGCGGGCGAGGGCCAGGCGGTGGTGGGCCCCTATCACGGCCGGCCGGAAATCACCCCCGTGAGCGCCGGTGAGTGCTGCTACCTGGTCGGCTCCATCTCCTGTGAAGGTCGTCCCTTGCTGGTCGCCGGGGTGCCGCGCGTCGCGACCGTCGGTGCGCGCGCCGACTGGGCGCGCCGCTCATCGTGGGCGCTCGACGCGTGAGCTCCGAACGCGATCGCTTCTGGGCGGCGCTTCAGAGCCTCGACGCGAGCTCCCTCTCCGCTTCGGTGCGGAGCGCGCTACGGCGGATCTGGGCCGAAACCGCGCAGATGGAGCACGCCTCCATCGCCTCGTTCAACCGCTTCTCGCTCCAGCTGCTCGCGGTAGGTGCGCCGCCCGAGCTGATCGAAGCCTCGCAGCGCGCGGCGCTCGACGAGATCGAGCACGCTCGCATGGCCTTTGCTCTCGCGTCCCGGTACGGTTCGGAACCCCTCGGGCCGAACGCGCTCGCTCTCCCGCCGGACGCGCTCGGCGCCCTCGATCTCGCGAGCGTCGCCGCGAGCACCGTCGAAGAAGGCTGCGTCGGTGAAACCCTGGCCGCCCTCGAAGCGGAGGCGGCGCGGAACCGAGCAGAGTCGCCGGCGCTCCGCGCCGCCTGGTCGGTGATCGCCGAGGACGAGGCTCGTCACGCGGAGCTCGCCTGGAGCTTCGTGCGTTGGGCGCTCGATCAGGGGCGCCCCGAAGTCGCCGAGGCGGTCCAGGGCGCCTTCGAGCGGGCGTTCTCTCGCGTCGAAGCCTCGCCGCTGCTCGAATCGCCGCTCGACGCCGAGCTCGAGGCGCACGGGCGCCTGTCCGCGCGCAGCCGTCGCGCGCTCGCCCTCCGCGCCCTCGAGGCCGTCCTCCGCCCAGCGTGGGCGGAGCTCTCGAAACCTCTCCCCTCAGGGTGACGGGGCGCCAGGCGGGCCCGAGCTCGCGCTGAAACGAGCGAAGGTTTCTCGCAACCTGACCGCCATCCAGCGGTTGATGTCGCCCAGGTCGCCGACGGGCTCTCGCGTGAAAGGCGCCGCGTGCAGGTATCCGTCGGGGCCGAACTCCGGCGTCATCGTCACGACCGCGTCGCCTCTCGCTCTCGCGTGGTGCCAGATCCGCGTCCACCAGCCCTCGTGGCGCTCGAGATCGCCGCGGTGCTCCGGCGCGCGGGGATCCGGCACTTGCGGCCCCTGCGCGTAGCCGACTCGCGCATGCGCGTGCCGCGCGCGAGAAAGCGCGAGCTCGAGCGCCTCCTCGTCGTCGACGAGCCGCTCGCACACCACGCACCAGTGGCTGAGGTCGCAGGTGAGCCGGAGCTCGGGCAGCGCGCGCAGGATGTCGCGCGTGTTCCAGGGGTTGAAGGTGGGCCGGCCGCGATGGGTCTCGAAGGCCACGAAGAGGCCACGCTCGCGCGCGAGCTCGTGCGCCCGCCCGAAGTAATCGATCGCTCGAGTCAGCGCCCAGCTGTCGGAGCCGGTGAGGCAAGTCGCGAAGCTTGCACCCGCTTCCAGCGCGCGCGTGACGCCGGCTTCGAAGTCCGTGAAATGGCGCGCCTCGCTCACCCCCGTGGGGGGCGCGTAGTCACCGCCCGTGACGATCTCCGCGATGTAGGGCGTGCCTTCGGCCCCGAGCTCGCGCCGGAGCTCGCGGCACGCCGCGAGCTCGAGAGGCGGCCCGCCCTCGACCCCGTCGAACGCGCCGCTCCTCACCTGCTCGCGGCAAGCGGCGAGCGAGCCGAACGTCCACGCGCTCGCGCACACCACGAGCTTCATCGCGACGAGCCGCCTCCTGCCGGAGCGTCCGCGCGGTCGCGCCCGAACGAGGACAGGCCGCGGGCGTCCTCGGCGAGCCGGAACTCCCCCGCCTCGATCAGGCGCTTGAAGTAGCCGAAGCTCTGCGCCGTCTGCGCGAGCAGGTGCTCGCCGGCGATCAGGCGCTCGTAGCGCGGCGACTCTCCTTCCGCGAGCAAGCTCGGGATCGGCTCCACCACCGCGTGATAATCCAGGCTGAAGAAGAGCGGGAACGAGTAGCGCTCTTCCGTCACTCGTCGCACGCGGTGCGCCGTCGACACCCAGCGCCCGTTGGTGAGCACCTCCATCATGTCGCCGAGGTTGACCACGAAGGCGCCCGGGATCGGCGGCGCGTCGATCCAGCGGCCCTGGGCGTTCACGACCTCGAGGCCAGGGCGCGTGGTGTGGAGGATCGTGAACACCTCGTAGTCGGTGTGAGAGCTGATCCCCATCGCACCCTCGTTCGCTGGCTCGAGGCTCGCCGGATAGTGCACGAGCCGGAGCTGCGAGGGCGGCTTCTGCAAGACGGGCTCGAAATGCTCGGGCGGCAAGCCGAGCGCGAGCGCGAACCCACCGAGCAAGCGGCGGCCGAGCTCGAAGACCGCCCGGTAGTACGCCGAGACCGCGCTCCGAAACTCGGGCAGCTCGCTCGGCCAAACGTTGGGGCCGAGCAGGCGATTGCCGGCCACGTAGTCCGGATCGTTCTCGGGCAGCTCGAAGCAGAGGTCGAAGGCTTCTTTCGTATCTTTGCTCGCCGTGCCGTAGAAAACTTCTTCCCCGGGCGGCACGTAACCGCGGTGGTTCGGGAAGAGGCCGATGGTGTAGCGGCGCTTGATCGCGTCATCGAGCGCGAAGAAAGACGCGGCTGCGGCTTCCACGCCCTGAACGAGCTCGGGCGGCAGACCGTGGCCACGGATGTAGAGGAAGCCGCTCGTCCTCGCGGCGCGATCGAGCTCTTGCGCCACGCGGCGCTTGTCACCCTCGTCGTCCCCCGCGAGCGCAGCGACGTCGATCATCGGAATCGAATCGAAATGCCCTGCCTGCATGGCGCTACAGTCAATTAGTGCGGTGTCTTGGAAGTAACAATCGCTTTGCCACGGATGAAATGGACGGAAAAACAACGAAGCAAGGCTTGAACCCAAGGCGCGTCGGGCCGCCTCGAAACTCCGAGGGGTGAGAGGCTCGGAACCGCGCCGTGTAACCCATCGAAACAGTTGTCGTTTCTACATAGGCGGCACTTGTCTCGCCCGCCCCGAATTCCGCGCCGAACAGACACATTTTCGGCGCGCGCTCGGCCCGACGAGCTCGAAGCGGAGCTGCTATGCCCCAGGCATGCTTTCACGCTTCGCTCCCTGGCTCGCTCTTCCCTTGCTCCTCCTGCCCGGCTGCAGTGGTGACAGTGACGACTGCAGCGGCGGCCTGTGCGGGCCCTCGAACGCGGGCTCGAGCGGCGCCGGGGCCACCGGCGGATTGGGCGGCTCGGGAGGGAGCGGCGGCTCCACGAGCGCGGGCTCGGGCGGGACGGCCGGAACACCGGCGGGCGGAACGGGAGGCGCCGGCGGTAGCAGCGGTGGTAGCGGTGGCAGCACGGGCGGGAGCGGTGGAAGCGGCACGCTCGATCCGAGCACGCCCGTCGGCACGCACGGCAAGCTCAGCGTCGACGGCAAGAACCTGAAAGACGAGTTCGGGAACGTCGTGCAGCTCAAGGGGATCTCTAGCATGTGGCTGCACTGGGAGGAAGACGGCTACGCCGAGAGCAAGGGCGCGCTCGAGTGGCTGCGCGACAACTGGAAGATCGACATCGTGCGCGCGGCGATGGGCATCGAGCCCGAGGACGCGTACCTCGACGATCCGGGGAAGGCGAAGCAGCAGCTCGAAGCCGTGGTCAAAAACGCGATCGAGCTCGGCCTGTACGTGATCATCGACTGGCACGATCACACCGCGCTCGAGCACCAGGCCGAGGCCGAAGCGTTCTTCGACGAAATGGCGGGCAAGTACGGCTCCACCCCGAACGTGCTCTACGAGACCTTCAACGAGCCGCTCGACGTCGACTGGAACAGTCAGCTAAAGCCCTATCATGAGGCGGTGTCCGCGAAGATCCGCGCGAAGGATCCCGACAACGTCATCATCCTCGGCACGCCGAGCTGGTCGCAGGAGGTGGACGTCGCGGCGAACGCCCCGCTCGCCGGGACGAACCTGCTCTACACGCTGCACTTCTACGCCTGCACTCACACTGACTGGCTACAAGAGAAGGCCGCGGATGCGCTGAGCAAGAACCTCCCGCTCTTCGTCACGGAGTGGGGCGCGACGGCCGCGGACGGGGGCCTCGACGGGGTGGTGTGCGAAACCGAGGCTCAGGCCTGGCACACCTTCCTGAACCAGAACCAGATCTCCTGGACTGCGTGGAAGTTCGACGGCTGCGAGGACTCGAGCTGCCTGCTCAAGGAAGGCGCGCCGGTGAACGGCGACTTCGGCGACGAGTGGCTGCAAGGACACGGCCCGTTCGTGCGAGCACGCTTGCTCGAGTAGGACGGAGTTCGCACCCGGGGCGCCGCGCGAAACCCAGAGGACGACGACGTCCCGGGCGCGAGTTCTCATCAGGTGCGCGGTCTGCCTCGGGATGCGTCAGAAATCGTCGGGCGCCGCGCCGACCCCGGAGCCGGCGATCCGGAGCGACGCGCTCGCCATGCCGCAGTATCCTTCTCCGCACGTGAAGACACCTCGACTGGACCTGCCGCTGCTCTCGCAGGAGCTGCTCGACGCGCTCGCGCGGGGGAACGCCGAAAGCGCAGAGCGGCTCGCCTCGTTCGAGCTGCCGGCGAGCTTCGACGCCGAGGAGCGTGAGCTCTTCGCGCTACGTCACGAGCAGGCGAAAGAGCCTGCCTGGCGGCCCTGGTCGCTGCGCGCGATCGTGCTGCGCGAGCACGGCCGCATGGTCGGCTACGCCAACTTCCACGGCCCGCCGGGAGTGAACGATACCGGAACACCCGACGCGCTCGAGATCGGCTACTCGATCTTCCCCGAGTTCCGCCGCCAGGGCTTCGCGACGGAGGCGGCGCAGGCCCTGCTCGATTTCGGGCGCTACGGCTTCGGCGTCACCCATTTCATCGCCGGGATCTTGCCGACGAACGCGCCGTCGATCCGAGTGGTCGAAAAGCTCGGTTTCGTTCGCACCCCCGTCGTCGTCGAGGACGAGCTCATCTTCGAGCTCCGGTTCTCGCCCGGTCAGCGGTTCATGTAGCGCTCTTCGGCGAGCAAGAACGCGTCGTACTCCTCGAGCGACAGGCCCATCAGGTGCGCCGAGAGCACCCGCGCGTGCGCAGGCTGGCGACGAAAGCGGCGCTCGACCCAGCGCCGGATCACGCGCTGAGACGCGGGGTAGTCCCACTCGCCGGGCGAGGGTATTCGCGAGAGCCCGTTGATGACCGCGATGTAGAGGAAGTCGAGCGCGGCCTCGCGCGTGAGCCCTCGAAACTCGGCCTCGTCGAGGTTCTTGCCGGAGAACGACTCGAAGCGCGGACGAAGGACGGCTCGCGCGCTCGACACCACGTCTTCATACGTCGCACGCGTCTCGGCGAGCGGCTGGTTCAAGAACAGGTAGCCGCGGCCGTCGTCCGTGGACGCGCGCACGTTCGGCCCCTCTTGCTCGAACGTGAGCCCGGCTTCGGCGAGCTCAGCCACGCGCCTTCCGCTTCTGAAGGCGCGCGCGCAGCCGCTCGAGGTGCTCGCGCTTACCGAAGCAGCCGGCGAGCGCGAGGAGCGCGAGCGGCACGCTCCACCACAAAACCCGCGGGAGGTAGCGGAACCGTACCTCGGTCTCTCCGGGTGAGAGTCGGTGCGCGACGCGCCCCTCGAAATCGAGCGCGGGCTCTCCATTGGCGCGCCAGCTCGGGGCGTAGTTCATGTTGTAGACGACGAGCGCGCCCGCCTTCGCGCCCGTCACGACCACGTGCGCGCGGTTCGGAGACCACTCGACGAGCTCCGCCTTGCCCTCGCCTTGCTCGATGTGCGCCGGCCCGGGGTAACCCTTCGTATCGAGCGCCTTGGCGCCCGGCACGAACGCGGTGTCGATGCCGTAACATTTGATGACGCCGGTGTTGGCCATCATGCTGAGCAGCATCGGGGCCGCCCAGTCGCGTCGTACGTACTGAACCGGCGGGTACTTCTTGTGCTCGAACACGCGACGCTCCGGGATCTCCTCGGGCGCCTCCATCCAGAAGGCTTGCGCGAAGGGAACCCGCGAAACCCGCGCGAGATCGAGCGAGAAGAGCGCCACCGGCACGAGCAGGGCGAGGTCGATCCAAGGACGGCGCCGGATCGCCGGGTCCACGAAGCGCGCCGCCATGGACACGAACGCCGCCCCGAGCAAGAGCAGCATCGGGTAGTGGAAGCGCGAGGGGACGTGCTGCGACGAGAACACCGGGAGCTCGTGCAGCAGCGCCCAGGGAGCGTTCTCGTGAAAGGCGCCGAAGCCGAGCAGCAGGCAAAGCAAGCCGAGGATCTTGAGCGCGTACTCGCGCTTGCCGTGCGCGAACACCACGGCGAGCGCAAGGACGGCCACGCCGCCGACGCCGACGTAGATCCCCCACTCGTGCCAGTTGTAGGCCGGCACCCGCACCGGCCACGAGCCGTAGCGCTGCGTCGGATCGGTCAACATGACGAGCAGCTCCGAGAGACCGATCACCTCCTTCGATTCGATCAGCCGCGGGACGTCTCGCATGTGGTCGAGCACGGCGAAGAGCTTCGGGCCCGAGACCAGGATCGCGACCGGTCCGGCGATGGCCATCACCAGGATGGGGCGAAGGCTCTTGCTGAACGCGGCGAGCAGCAGCGCGTACCCGGACAAGAGGAGCGCGGTGTGCGGCAACGGGTAAATCCCGCCCCAATACACGAGGAGCGCGATGCAGAGGCCCGCGTAGGCCGCGTTTCGGAGCTTCCCCGGCTCGAGCGCGCGCTCGAAGAAGAAGAAGGCCCAAGGCATGAGGCCGTATTGAAGGTGCCAGGTGTGACCGACGGCGGCTTGAAGGGCCCAGCGCCCGTTCAACACGAAGAGCGCCGCGAGCAGCCCGGCGAGCGCCGAGCTCCGGGTGAAGCGCGTCGCGAAAGCGTACGCCCCCGCGAGCCCCATCAGCGCCCCGCCGACGACCTCGATCCGGATCGCCGTGCGAACGTCGAACAAGAGGTAGATGGGCAGGTAGGGCGAGACCAAATTCGTCGCCCCTTCCACGTAGCCCCACGCCGGCGCGCCGCCGCAGAGGAAGGGGTGCCAGAACGGGAGCTCACCGTAGCGCTCGATGCTGAGCGTGGTGATGTAGCGATACGCGGTCTCGACGTCCCAGTCGTGAAAACCGTACGTCGAAAAGTCACGCAGCATCGGCGCGAGCACGGCGGAGAGCGAGCCCACGAGCACCGCAGCGGTCAAAAGCGGCAAGATCCGGCGGACCGTCGACGCCGCGTCGTGCTCGGGCTGCATGCGCCGACCTCGGTATCATTGACAGGCTCGCTCGGCGAGGCGAAAACCAGGAGGTCGACCGCGGGCGCTCCATGAAACAGGCTGTCTTGACCTCGCTCGAGCCCTGGCTCCTGCTCCGAGCCCGGCAGCTTGCCACGGCGCTCCCTCCCGAGCGGCGTGCGGAGGTCGCGGCGCTCTCGAGCGCGGCCGAAACCCGCGCGCGCCTCGCTCGCGATCTGCGCGAGCCCGAGCTCTTGCCGGTCGCGCTCGTGCTCTCGCGCGAAGCGCTCGCGCTCTCGATTTCGGCGCTCCTCGCCTCGCGCGGCGAGCTCCCGGGGGGAGCGCTCTCGGCGCGCGACGCGGCGGAAAGCTCCGAGCTCGCGCCGAGCGAGAGGCTGCGAGCCTTCCTCGAGAGCAGCGACCCCTCCTTCGCGGACCGGCTCGAGGTCTCGGCGCGGCGAGAGCTCTTGCTCGAGCTCGAGCAGGAGCTCGAGCGTGTGCGCTCGCTCTACGAGCCGCGGCCCGCGCGTCGCCTGGCCTTGATCTCGGCGCTGCGCGTCGCGCTCGGCGTCGCCGCGATCGTGCTCTCGTTGCTCGCCTTCATCGCCGTCACCACCCGCCCGTCTTGAACCCGTGACTACCTCCGATCCTCGAGCCTTTTACGACACGATGTGGGAGCGCTACGGCGCGCTCGACGCGGTGAGCCCTGCGTCCTTCCACCGCAGGCGCCTGATCCGGAAGCTCGCGCTCGAGTTCATGCCGCGCGCCGAGAACGCGATCGACGTCGGGTGCGGCCAGGGGCAGCTCCTGATCGAGCTCCGGCGAGCGCTGCCGGGTGCGCGCCTCACCGGCGCCGACGTCTCCGCCGAGAGCCGGCGACAAGCCGCGCTCCGCTGTCCGGAGGCTCGCATTTCGAGCCTCGATCTGGACGGGGACGGCTTCGAGTTCGACCACGAGGATCTGCTCTCGAGGTTCGATCTCGCCGTCTGCTCGGAGGTGCTCGAGCACCTGGAGCACGACCGGCGCTCCGCTGCCCGGCTCGCGCGCTTGCTCGTTCCCGGTGGCGTCGCGATCATCACGGTGCCGGGCGGGAAGAAGTCGCGCTTCGACGAGCTCATCGGGCACCGCCGGCACTACACCAAGCGCGAGCTCCGTGAAGTGCTCGAGAACGCCGGCTTCCGCGTCGAGCGACTCGTGGCCTGGGGCTTCCCCTTCCACAACCTGTACCGGAGCGCGGTGCGCGTGGCGTCGCGCTTCGCCTTCAAGCCCGCCGCGGCCGGCAGCGAGCAGGCTCCGCGCACGAGCTCGCTCACCGATCGCGCCTACGCCCTGAGCGGCCGCCTCTTGAAGCCGCTCTACTACGCGAACCGGCCTTACTGGGGTGAGCAGCTGATCGCGGTCGTCCGGCGTCCGTGAATTTCCGCCTCCGCGGCACGAGCAACGGCCCCGCTGGGCTTCGACGACGGCTTTCGTGCGATCACGGCGTCTCGAAAGCCCGGCACCGCGCCTTCGAGGCCTTTCCCCGCCTATTTCGAGCTCGTTCCGGCGCCTCCCGAGCTCCGCGCGGCGACCCGGAACCTTGTTCCTCCAAAAAACTCAATGATTCCTTCGCTGTCGAAGCTCCCAGGCCGTGGTGCAGGGCTTCGAACCCGCTGGTGA
>JAEZYO010000017.1 GCA_023419055.1 Pseudomonadota bacterium
AGGGGGGCGACGTGTACCTCCTCAAACACATCCTTCACGACTGGAACGACGAGGAGTGCGTGCGAATCTTGCGCGGCGTCGCCGGGCGCATGGCGCCGAACGGTCGCGTCGTCGCGATCGAGATGCCGATCGTGGAAGGAGGGCCGCCTTCGCCGGCGCCGTTGCTGGACTTGAACATGCTCGTAATGCTCACGGGCAAGGAGCGCACCCCCGACGAGTACGCCGCGTTGTTCGCGGCGTCCGGGCTCAAGCTCACTTCGGTGACCCCCACCGCGTCGCCTTTCGCAGTGATGGAAGCCAGGCGCGCTTGACCCGTCTCGCTCGCTTCAGCCTGGCCGAAGCCGCGCTCGCGCTTCGCGAAGGCATCGGCCGCTCGAGCGCCAGCATGGTAGCGTGCGTCCGCCATGATCAAGCATGTCGTGATGTGGAAAATGCGCGGTCCGTCGTTCGACGAGAAGCGGGAGCAGGCCAAGCGCGTACGCGCCGCGCTCGTCGCGCTCGAAGGCAAGATCCCGGGGCTCACCGGGCTCGAGGTCGGCGTGAGCCCGGGCGGCGGTGAAGAGGTCTCGGACGTCGTGCTGATCACGACCCACGAGGACTGGAAGGCTCTCGAGGAGTATCAAAACCACCCCGATCACAAGGCGGCCGCCCAGATCATCGGCGAGCTCCGCGTGGAGCGCCGCGTCGTGGACTTCGAGCTCTGAGCGCCGCTCGCCGCTCCCCGCGGGTATCCGGCGTACTCTCGGCTCGTCTCGAGAAGAGCCTTGTGGCCCTCTCCAAGGAGTGCCATGCGCCTTGCGATGGGTCTCCGCCGCGGCGCTCTCACCTTCACCAGGCTTCTCGTCACGGGCAAGCCGCCCCGTGACCTGCGCAAGAAGTACTTCGACGCGGTGAAGCTGCGCGCGTTCCAGCCGCTCACCCCGGACGATGAAGCGTCCGAGGCGGTCGGCTGGTGCGTCATGGAGCGCCCCTTCGATCTCGACTTCGAGCCCGACAAGATCTTCTACGATCGCTTCGTCTTGCTGGGTTTCCGCGTCGACAAGTGGCGCATCCCTGGTGCCCTCTTGCGCGCGCAGGTGCACGACGAAGAGCAGCGCATGCTGTCGCGCGCGGGCCGGGAGAAGCTGACGCGCGGAGAACGCGAGGAGATCAAGCTGCGCGTGCTCGGGCGCTTGCGACGCAAGATCCCGCCGGTTTCACGCGCCTTCGACGCGTTCTGGGATCTCGACTCGGGCCTCTGCCTGCTCTTCACCCATTCGAAGCGAGTGGTGAGCGAGTTCACGGCGCTGTTCGAGAAGACCTTCGGCTTCGAGCCCGTCGCCGACAGCCCCTACGGCGCGGCCAAGCGCACCGAGCTCCCGAAGGCGCTGCTCGCTCGCCTCCAGACCATCGAGCCGACGAGCTTCACTCAGGGGAGGAAGAAGCTCGCCGCCGCCGAGAAGCCGATCGAAGCGCCCAAGCCCGAGCCGGCGAAGGCTCCCGACGGCGAGACCGACGAGCTCTACGAGCGCATCGAGAGCACCCGCTTCCTCGGCGCCGAGTTCTTGCTGTGGATCTGGCTGCGCGCGGAGCTGCTCTCCCCCGAGCTCTCGCTCGGCACCCTGGGCGACGCCGAAGCCTGGCTCGAGCGCTCGCTCTCTTTCGAGCACATCCTCGACAAGAACGAGAAGGTGATGGTGCGCGGCGTGCTCCCGACCGGGAGCGCCGAGGCGCGTGAAGCCGTGCGCAACATGAAGATGCCGGTGAGCTCGCGCATCACGATGCGGCTCGGCGATCAGGACATGGCCTGGAACCTGAACGGGCCGAAATTCCTGATCGGCGGGGCCGCGCTCCCGGAGGTGCTGAAAGAGGGCGAAGACGACGCCTTCCTCGAGCGGGTCGCGCTGATCGAGCAGCTCCTCGGCACGAGCGACGCGCTCTACACCGCGTTCCTCCGCGACCGGCTCGCGCCGCTCTGGCAAGAGGCGTGGCAACCCGCGATCGTGTCTTGGGCAGAAGGCGAAGCGGTGCCCGCCGCCGCGCTCAAGGCGCTCGCCGCGTCGAACAAGAGCTCGAAGTCGTCACGCGCCAAGCGCTCGGCGTGAGGAGCAAGGCGCCTACCGAGCCCCCACGGGCTCGGTTCCGGTGACGCTCTCACGCACGTCGAGCGCGAGCTGGCAGCCGTCGATCGCGCTCGCGTATTCGGCGCGTGCAGCCGCGGAGATAAAGGCCGGGTCGACCCGCCGCCGCAGCCGCAGAAGCAGCTTCTGCGACTCGAGATCCACGAGGTGCACTCGCACCTGATGCGGCCGCTCTCCGTCGAGCTCGGTGGGGCCCGTTCCGTCACCAGGCTCGTCGAGCAAGAACAAGAGCTGAGAGGATTTCGCGGCACGCCGGGCCGCTTCGAGCGGTGCACGGTCGAACGCGCGGGTGAGCTTGTCGAGCTCGAGCTCGGTCTCGGCCTCACGCAGACGCGACTCCCAGCCCGGCGCGAGGTACGGCAGGCCCACGAGCGCCGCCTGCAGTCGCTCGACGTGCGCGGTGGCCTCGCGGAACTTGACGGAGCTCGAGTACACGGCGCGGGCGCGCGAGTGGAAGACCTTTTCGCTGCGCGACTTCGGCGTATCGAGCAGACAGTAGACGAAAGTGTCCTTGAGGGACGCGCCCGCGCTTTCGGAGACCGCCGTATCCGTGTGAAAACCTTCGACGGGACCGCGCACGTAAACGGTGGGGCGCGCGAGCGTCGCGTCGAAAGCCTCGGCGCCGCGAAGCTCGGGCGCGACGAAGTCGCCCTCGTAAGGGCCGGCGCCCTTCGAGAGCCAGGGCTTCACGCGCTGGGGCAAATTCCTTTGCTCCTTGCCGAGCGGCTTGGCTTCGCGCTGAAAGCGCGCGAGCTGCTCCGCGCGCGCTCTCTCGAGCTCGGCGCTCGAGCGGCGATGCACGAAGAAGAGCCACGCAGCGGACCCGACCACGAGCGCGAGCGCCGTGAACCGGAGGACCGCCATGGCCCGCGGCGCGAGCCGAGCCCCGGGCGCGACGTCTCGCCCGCGCACGCTCCTCCGCACGCGAGCCGCGAGCTCCGGCGACATCCGGCGGGTGGTGAGGAGCGTCGGCATCAGAGCTGCCCCGCAAGCTGAGCGGAGCTCGCCTTCTGCTTCCGGATGTTGCGCTCGATGAGCGCGAGCAGCTGGTCGCCCGTGACGCCCAGGCGCTCGGCCGCATGCCCCGCGAGAGAGGTCGCGGCGACGCCGGGCGTGAACTGATAAGTGGGGCGGCGATCGACTCCGAGCTCGACCTGCAAGAAGCCGAGGTTCGGGATCTTCTGCTCGCGCTCGAGACGAGCCGCAAATTGCAGGAAATGTGTCGTGATGAAGGCCTGCGGTTCGAGGCGCGACAGCATGCCGACCACGAGCTCGAAGATCTCCTCGCCCTCGGAGGGGTTGGTGCCGGAGCAGAGCTCGTCGAGCAGCACCATCGCGCCCGGAGGCAGCCGCTCGAAGAGGTCGCGGATCCGCATCAGCTCCATCCCGAGCCGACCCTCGGATTGGTCGGCGCGCGTCTCCTCGATCAGTGACATCACGAGCCCCGGCGCGAGCGCTACCGCGCCCGACCGCGCCGGGATGAAGAGCCCCGACTGGGCGAGCAGCTGCGTGAGGCCGAGCGACTGCAGCAGTCGAGTCTTGCCGCCCGAGTTCGGCCCGGTGACGAGGACCGTGGTCGCGAGGCGTGAGGTCCGGAGATCACACGGCACCGGCGTGACGCCGCTCATCAGGAGCAGCGGGTTGAAGAGCCCCTCGAAGGTGCGCGGCACGTTCGGAGCGACGAGCTCCGGCAGGCAGACTTCGAGCCCGGCCGCGCGAGCCCGATCCTGGAAGCCGAGCGCGCCGAGATAAAACTCGAGATCGCCGAAGAGCTGGACGAAGCTTGCGATCTCGCCCTCGAAACCGCTGAAAACGGCGTCGATCAGGCGCGCCATGACTTCTGCGTCACTGAAGCGGTAGCCGCGCACGAAGAGCTCGACCTTCGAGAGAAAGCGGCGCCAGCGCGGGTTCACGAACGCGTTCTCGCGCGCTTCCTTCACGCCCACGATGTCGAACCCTCGGATCTGTCCATCGGCGCCCACCGCGACCTGCAAGCTTACGCTGGCGAGCCGCGCGTCGTAGCTCAACAGATCGGACAGCGAACGATAGGGCTCGCTCGCCTGCACCGAGGCCCCGAACGCGGCCAGCCGACTCAATCCGGATCGCGCGCTCGCGAAGCCGGAGCTCATGCGGTCCACGATCTCTTTGATGAGTGAGAGAAGGTCGAGCTGGCGGCGGTTCGCGTCCCAGTTGCGCGCGCCACTCGCGTTCTCGAGCAAGCCTCGGAAGCGCACGAGCGACAGGTAGAGTTGCTCGAGCTCACGCCGGAGCTCCGGCGCCGCCGAGAGCTCGGCGAGCACCGCGCGCCGATAGTGGATGACCGCGACGTCGGCGGGTGGATGGGCGAGTAGCCGCGTCAGGTGGCTCGTGACCGCAACGGGCTCGTGGCGGCCGATCTGGATCTTCAGTCCTTGCGCGACGAAGCGGTGTAGAAAGAGGTCCTTCTCGAAGCCCGCCGGATCCCAGGTCGAATACGGGTGGGAGGCTCGTTCCAACGCCTCACTGAAGAGCCCTCCGGCTCCGTCGCCGGCGAAAGCCAGCGTGATGGCGAGCCTGGTTTGCTCGAAGTCGATTCGAGGCGTCGGAACGGGGTGAAGCAGGTCCGGCAAGACCGCGAAACCGTTGGCCATGGCGCGCAGACAGCGCGGCGCGGCCAAAGTTCCCGGGGCTCGAAGTCGGCCAACTGGCCGCCTCCCCCCTATCGCGGCGCGATCATCGCAACGTAGTCCGGAGCTCGGCTGGCGCGCCGGCGCCCACGCCCCGCAGACAGCTCGCGATGAGGACGAAGAGCGCGACCAGATACGGGAGCATGTGGAGCAGGTGCGCAGAAGCCTCGGAACCGGCGCTTTGCAAGCGCAACACGAGCGCCTCGGCGCCGCCGAACGAGATCGCAGTCGGGAGGGCGAGCCAAGGGTTCCACCGCGCGACGATCACGAGGCCCACCGCGACGAGCCCGCGGCCCTTGGTCATCCCCTCGGCCCAAGTCTGCGCGTAGTCGATCGAGAGGGCGGCGCCGCCCGTGCCCGAGAGCAGGCCACCACCGAGCACGCTGAGCGTCTGAACCAGCGAGACGCGTACGCCGGCCGCACGCGCGAGCAGGTTCGATTCGCCCACTGCGCGAAGCTCGAGCCCGGGGCGAGTGCGATAGATGAAGATGCCGCACGCCAGCGTCGCAACCCAGCCGAGCACGACGGTCGGAGTGAGTGAGCCGATCCAGGGACGAAAGCCGTCGATCGATTGGCCGACGAGCTTCGAGCCCAAGTAGCTGCTGAGCCCGAAGCCGATCATCCAGACGCCGAGGCCGCTCGCGAACTGGTTGGCGCGGTAGCGAAGGCACAGGAGCGCGTGCACGGTCGAGAGGGTGGCGCCCGCGAGGGCCCCGCAAACTAGACCAGTCCATGGGTCGCCCGTGCTGGCGGTCACCCCGAACGCGGTGGCAGCTCCGACCAACATCTGACCCTCGGTACCGAGGTTCACGATCCCGGCGCGCTGCGTGAGGGTCTCGCCGAGGAGCGCCCAGAGAAGCGGGGTCGCGCTGCGCAGCGCGGCGGGCAGGAGACCTGCCAAAGCAACGGCGAGCTCGCTCACGCGAGAGCCTCGCGCTCGGCCTTCATGGCGTGCCGAGAGGCAACGAGCATGGACGCGAAGAGTAAACCCTGAAGGACGTACACCACCGACGACGGCAGATCCGCGGCAAGCTGCAGGTTGTCGCCCGCGGCGTTGAGCGCCGCGACCGCGAACGAAAGCGGCAAGAGCGCGGCGAGCTTGCCCCGCGCGAGGAACGCCACCAAAAATCCCGAATAGCCCGCGCCCGCGCCCACACCCGCCTGCAGGCGTCCCTCCATGACCGACGCTTCGACGATGCCGGCGATCCCCGCGGCCGCACCGCCCAGCGCGAGCACGATCAGCGCCGCCTTGCTGAACGAGAGACCCGCCCGCTCGGCGAGGAGCGGCCCCTCCCGAAGCAGGGCGAGGCTCGTGCCCCAGCGCGTCTTCTCGAGGACCAGGTAGCCGACGACCACGAGCGCCCCGCCGATCAGCAGGCCTGCGTGCACGCGCGAGTCGAAGTAAGTCGAAAAGCGTGCAGCGTCCGGGAACGTCGGCGTCGACGGCCAGCCGAGGCTGTTCGGGTCCTTCCAGGGCCCGAAGACCAAGTATTCGACGAGTAACGGAGGGAGATAGTTCAGCAGCAAGGTGCTGATGGTCTCGTTGACCGCGAGCCGAACGCGGAGCGCGGCTGCCAGGGCGCCATAGAGCGCTCCCCCCAGCGCGGCAGCGAGCACCGTCAGCGGCAGCGTCGCGGCACCGAAGCGGTCGCCGAAGGTCATCACGAACCCGGTTCCCGCGATGGCCCCCATGAAGAGCTGGCCCTCCGCGCCGACCGAAATCAGCCCGAGCGCGGCAGGCAGGGCGGTCGCGAGCGCACAGAGCACGATCGGGGAGGCCTTCACCAGGGTCTCCGAGAGCGCGAAACCCGTCCCGAGCGAGCCCTCGAGCATGGCCTCGAAGAGCGCGAGCGGCGCGCGGCCCAGCGCCAGGAAGAACAGCGAGCACAGGACTGGAAACAGCGCGACCGTGCCGAACAGCGTCTTCATGCAGCGACCCCGGACATCCAAAACCCGAGCTCGGCCTTCGATGCCTGAGGCACCGGCGTGGGACCACGCAGCCGCCCTCGATGCAGCACCGCGACGCGGTCGGCGTGCTCGAGGAGCACGTCGAGATCCTCGCCGATCCAGACCACCGCAGCTCCGCTCTCGGCCTGAGCCTCGAGCTCGCTCATGAGCGCTGCCGACGCCACCACGTCGAGGCCCATGGTCGGAAAGCAAGCCACGACGAGCTTCCGCGGCACTCCGAGCTCGCGCGCCGCGACGAGCTTCTGCAGGTTTCCGCCCGAGAGCGTCTCCGCGGGCCGATCGAGCTCACGCGGCCGCACGTCGAAGCGCTCGAGCAGCGTTGACGCCTCCTCCTTCCCCGCGCCGCGGCCGAGCCAGAAGCGCTGCCGGGAGAGCCCGAGGGCGGTCAGGTTGACTTGGACCGAGAGCCCCGCCGCGATGCCGTTGTACCGCGGCTGCTCGGGAATGTAGCCAATGCGTGGATCCGAGGGGCCTGCGAGCGGCTCTCCAGCGAGCCGCAAGCTACCGGTCTCGGGAGCGATGCAGCCCGCGAGCAATCGACCGAGGAGCTCCTGGCCGTTGCCCGTCACTCCCGCGATGCCGACGATCTCCCCCGCCCGCACGTCGAAGTTCAGGTCACCGAGCTGCCCTCCCTGCGCGGAGACGTGCGAGACATCGAGCAGCACCTCGCCCTGCGCGCGCGTCCTCCGTCGAGCCCCGCCTGCGCTCTCGCCCATCATCGCCGCGACCAGCGCGGCCCTGTCTTGCACTCCCCTCGTCTCGCGCACCACGCGGCCAGCGCGCATCACCACGGCTCGATCCGCGCAAGCCGCGACGTCTTCGAGCTTGTGGGTGATCAACACCACCGAGCGTCCGGAGCTCCTCAAGCCCCGGATGCGCTGCCAGAGGAGCTCGGCTTCGGGCCGCGAAAGCAGCGAGGTGGGCTCGTCCAAGATCACGAGCTCGGCTCCTTGCCAGAGCACCTTGGCGAGCTCGACCAGCTGCTTCTCTCCGACGGAGAGGTCGCGCGCCAGCCGGTCGGGTGACAGCCCGGGAGCGAGCTCGTGCAACGACTCGAGGGCGCGCTTGCGCAGCTCACGAGCCGCCGACCAGAAGAAGGGCGCTCCCTTCGCCCCGAGCAGCAGGTTCTCCGCGACGGTCAGCGTCGGCACGAGGCTGAACTGCTGAAACACCATGCCGATCCCGCGACCGCGCGCGTCGCGCGGCGAATCGAAACGCACGCGCTTGCCGTCGACGTGAATCTCGCCGCCGTCCGGCGTGAGTGCGCCGTACAGGATCTTCATCAGCGTGCTCTTGCCGGCGCCGTTTTCGCCGAGCAAGGCGAGGACCTCTCCCGCCGCGATCTCGAGGCTCACCCCGTCGTTGGCGCAAACCGCGCCGAAGCGCTTGTCGATGCGCGAAAGCGACACCTTCACGGTTCACCCCGCAGCTCGAAGATGGCGTCCACTTCGACCGCGGCGTTCTGCGGCAAGGTGGCGACGCCGACGGCGGTACGCGCGTGCCGCCCCTGCTCACCCCAGAGGGCGATGAAGAGCTCCGACGCGCCGTCGATCACCTGCGGGACCCGCGGGTAGCCCGGGCTCGCCTGCACGAACCCGCCCACTCGCAAGCAACGCGCGACGCGATCGAGCCGACCGCCGGACGCCTCTCGCAGCGCGGCGAGCAAGTTCAGCGCGCAAATCTGGGCCGCCTCACGCCCGGTGGCGAGATCGATCTCCTCGCCCACGCGCCCGGCGTGCACGATCTTGCCCTCGCGCTCGCAGGTCTGTCCGGCCAGGTACGCCGTGCGCCCCGTCACGCGAAACGGCACGAAGTTCGCTATCGGGACCGGCGGCGCCGGCAACGTGAGCCCGAGCCGCGCGAGCTTGAGCTCGATCTCATCCACCATGTTTGGCCTCTTCGATGCCGCGAACCAGCGACTCCGAGCGCGTGACGAAGCCGTAGAGCAGCTTCACGTTGTAGAGCGTCGCCTGCATGCAGTACTCCGGCGAGGTCGTCCCCACGCAGTCTTCCACCATCACGCAGTCGTAGCCGAGGAACATGCCGTCCTGCAGCGTCGACATCACGCACTGGTCCGCGTTGACGCCCGCGAAGAGCAGCGTCGTCACTCCGAGATTGCGCAAGATGCTGTCGAGCGGCGTATCCCAGAAGCCGCTGAAGCGGTACTTGGTCACGCGAATGTCGCGCGGGTCGGGCGTGAGCCCCTCCACGATCGCCGCGCCCCAGGAGCCTTCGACCAGGATCGGGCTCCCGCCGGGGATGGTCTCGCCAAGGCCCGCCCCGCTGCCGTCGGGTGTGTGCGCGTGCAAGAGTGACGGGCTCGTGTTGAGCAAGTCGGGTCGCACGCCCCAATTGAGCCAGACGATCGGGACTCCGAGATCGCGGAGCAGCGGGGCCGTGCGCGCGATCGGCTGAATCGGCTTACGATCGAGCCTGTAGTCCACTCCGCGATAGTCGAGGTAGCCGCCCTTCTCGCAGAAGTCGTTCTGCATGTCGACGACGACGAACGCCGTGCGCGAGAGATCGATGACCAGATCTTGCGGCTCCGCGGCCACGCTCACGGGCTTGGGCTCGATGGGCGGACGCACGAGCGATACCTCGCTCGGCCCGACGCGCCACTGATTCGCGCGCGCCGAACCGAGCACCTTCGTGGGCGAGTTGCTGCGTTGCATGGCGCTCATTTCACACTGCCGATGACGCCTTGCACGAGGTAACTGATGGTCTCCACCTGAGCGAGCGTCATCACCTGGTTGGGTGGTGCCGCAATGCTTCCGTCCTGTTTCGTGACCGGGCCCTTCCACACCACCCGCGTGCCGTTCAGGATCTCGGACTTCGCCGCCGCTATCTTGTCCTTGATCGCGGCTGGCACCGCGCCCCCGATCGGATCGAGTTTGACCGTGCCGTCCTTCAGGTCTCCGCGCACGTGCGACGGCTTCCAGCTGCCAGACCAGATCTGCTGCACCAGCTTCACCATCATCGGTCCCCAGTCCCAGGAGGCGCCGGTGAGCCAGGCCTTGTCCGCGAACGACTGGACGTTCACGTCCTTGCCGACCACGTAGATCCCGCGCTGCTGCGCGGTCTTGGCGAGCGTGATCGGGCTGTCGATTTGCTCGCCGATCACGTCGATACCGGCGTCCGCGAGCGAGTTCGCTGCTTCCGCTTCCTTCGCGGGGTTCAGCCAGCCGTTGGTCCAGACCACGCGCGTCGTGACGTCCGGCGTGACGGCCTTCGCGCCCATCGTGAAGGCGTTGATGCTGCGGAGCACCTGAGGGATGGGAAACGCGGCCACGAAGCCGAGCTTCTTCGTCTTGGTGGTCCCGC
>JAEZYO010000107.1 GCA_023419055.1 Pseudomonadota bacterium
GAGCTGTTCCGTCCAGACGATGCGCGCCGTCTCGGTCTCGACGAGCTCGACGTGCACCGAGAGCCGCGCACCTTCGCGGCGCACCGACCCGCTCGCGACGTACTCGACCTTGAGGAGCCTGCCCGCCTCCTCCGCCCCGAGCCCTCGCTCGCCGAGAGCAAACGTCGTACCCCGGGCGATCACGAACAGGACACGGAGCTTCGCCAGGCGCGTGATGACGTCTTCGGTCAGCCCGTCGGCAAGCCCGCTGCGATCACGTTCCGTGAGGGAGCGGTCGACGAACGGCATCACGGCGACCGACGCGCGGCGGCGTAAAGCCTTGGCAGGGACTGCGAGCGCCTGGGGATCGGCGGGCGCGACAGCTTCGGCGATGACGGCGCGAGGCGTCGCCACCGCCGACGCCCTGATGGCGTTCCAGCGCTCGCGGACGGGCGACCCGTCGAGCCCGTCCTGCTCGAACGCGCGGATCGTCGATGCTACGTGCTCTTCGGCGTCGCGCATGCGGCCGCTGGTCACGAGCGTCTCGAGCAGGAGCTCGTGGGCTCGCCCGTCGAACGGAGCGAGCTCGAGCCACGCGTCCAGGCGACGAAACCGCTCGTCGGATCCCGGACGCGAGCGCGTCACAAGCTCCGCCAGGACCGCCACGTGGGTCGTGCGGTAGCGTTGCCGCTGCGCGGTGAGCCAGCCCGTGAACTCGGGGTTACCGTCCATGACGATGCCCTCGAGCAGATCGCCCCCGAATTGCCCTGACAGCGCCGCGAGGCTCTCGGTCGGGAGTCGCTCGATTCCGTCCTTCGCGAGGCGATCGATCTCGAGCGCGTCCACGACGCAGTCCCGGAGGTCGAGAGCGACTCGAGCGTTGTCGATGCTGACGACGCGCTGGCGCTCTTCGTCGTCGAGCAGCGCGCGCAGCTTGCTCAGGCACCAGCGCAACTCTCCCCGGGGGTCGTTCGGCGCGTCCCATAGTAGATCGCACAGGCGCGAGCGGGTGACGGGGCCCGAGCCGAGGGCCAGGAACGCGAGCAAGGCGCGCACCTTGCGCGAGCGCGGCAGGGTGAGTTCCTTCCCGGCGCGGCTCACGAGCACGGGACCAAGAACGCGGATGCAGAGGCCGGCCG
Source organism: Pseudomonadota bacterium (assembly GCA_023419055.1). Next base: position 1,119 of record JAEZYO010000107.1, read on the forward strand.
AGGTTTCCACGTTCTTTTCCACGGCTCGATCCATGCAGCGCCGTCTATAGTACATCCCGCACCAAACCCGGAGGTTCCGATGATTTACGACGATGTTTCCGAGCTCATTGGGCGCACTCCCGTCGTCCGCATCAACCGCCTCGCGCCCGCTCACGTGGAGCTCTACGTGAAGCTCGAGGCCGCGAACCCGGGCGGGTCCGTGAAAGACCGCCTCGCCCTCGGCATCGTGCTCGACGCCGAGCGGCGGGGCCTGCTCACGCCCGGCCAGACCGTGATCGAGGCGACCTCTGGAAACACGGGGATCGCGCTCGCCATGGTGTGCGCGGCGCGCGGGTACCAATTCGTCGCCGTCATGCCGGAGTCGTTCTCCGTCGAGCGACGCCAGATCATGCGCGCGTACGGCGCCAAGGTGGTGCTCACGCCCGCGGCGGAGCGAGCCTCCGGAGCCGTGCGCCTGGCCGCTCGGCTCGCCGAGGAGCGCGGCTGGTTCCTCGCGCGCCAATTCGACAACGAGGCAAACCCGGCTTTCCACCGGCAGACGACGGGGGGCGAGATCCTCCAGGACTTCGCGACGCGACGGCTCGACTACTGGGTCACGGGCTGGGGGACCGGCGGCACGCTGACGGGCGCGGGACAGGTGATCCGGTGCGCCAGGCCCGAGACCAAAATCATCGCCTGCGAGCCCGCCGTCGCGGCGATGCTCGAAGGCAAGGATTGGAAGCCACACAAGATCCAGGGCTGGACTCCGGACTTCGTGCCCTCCGTGCTCGATCGCGACGTCTACGACGAGGTGATTCAGGTCTCCGATGAGAGAGCCGTCGCGTGCGCGCGCGATCTCGCGCGGAGCGAGGGCATCTTCTGTGGGATTTCGAGCGGTGGAACTTTCGCGGCTGCCCTCGACGTGGCCGCAAAGGCAGAGCAAGGCAGCGTCATCCTGGCGATGCTCCCGGACACGGGTGAGCGCTATTTGTCGACCGTGTTGTTCGAAGGCATGGAAACGGGATCGGACACCGTCTAGCCGCATTTTCCACGTCGCGCCCCACGATTCGTCCCTCGTTCGGTGAGCTAGGTTCGCTCTCGGAGGTTTCGATGAATCCGAACAAAGCACTCTGGGAGAAGGGCGACTTCACGCGACTCGCGGCCACGATGCGAGAGAGCGGCGACGCGCTCGTCGAGTCGATTGGCGTCACGAAAGGCATGAAGGTGCTCGACCTCGGCTGTGGCGACGGGACCACCGCCGTGCCGGAAGCGAAACGCGGCGCCGACGTCCTGGGTGTCGACATCTCGCGGCCGCTCGTCGAGGCCGCCAACCGTCGCGCCAAGGAGCTCGGGCTCGCCAACCTGACCGTGCGCGAGGGTGACGCCAGCGATCTGCAAGGTATCGAGTCTGGCCGGTTCGATCTGGTCGTGAGCATCTTCGGCGCGATGTTCGCGCCGAGGCCCTTCGAGGTCGCCAAGGAGATGGTGCGAGTGACTCGCCCGGGCGGGAAAATCGTCATGGGCAACTGGATCCCGAACGATCCCACGCTCGTCGCGCAGATCCTGAAAATCAGCGCCGCGTACACGCCGCCGCCCCCGGAAGGTTTCATCAGCCCGATGACCTGGGGGGTCGAGAGCAACGTGATCGAGCGCTTCACCGGCGCCGGCGTACCGAAGGAGAACATCTCGTTCCTCCGCGATACGTACACGTTCAACTACAAGGGGACGCCCTCCGAGTTCGTCGCTCTCTTTCGGGACTACTACGGGCCGACAATGAACGCGTTCGAAGCCGCGGCGAAGACCGGACGCGAGAGCGCGCTCCAAAAGGAGCTCGAGGATCTCTTCGCGCGTGAGAACCGCGACGGAAACGGCGCCACATCGATTACGGCAGTGTTCCTGCGAGTAACGGTGAACCGCTGACGGCGGCCGAGGCTCTCGTGCAGCACGCCGAGCATGCGACCCGCTCGGCGGCGCTGCCTCTGGGACTCACCGCCCTGGCTCGCGAACCCGGGCGGTGATCGCTACCCCGCCCTCGCTCCCTCCAGGCACTTGACGAGTCGGCGCGCCGAGCGCAAAAAATGGCTCGTCCGTGTTCCGCACGTTGCCTCCACATCCGTCGCTCGCGCACCTCGTACGCAGCTACTGCGCGCTCGACGGGGCTCTACGTCGTCGAACTTGGCGTGGCCCCGTGCAAGCGCTCGATGATGCGCGGAGCGATGAAATCGAGAAACGCTCGCACGTGCGGCCGAAAGCGATTCGCTTCGGTCGTGATCAGCCAGGCGTCGGCGGCGATGGTCGGCCCTACCGGCACCCGCACGAGGTCCGGATCGCGGTCAGCCTGTGCTGTCGCGAGGGAGCCGATGCCGAGGCCCCGGCGAACGGCGTCGTGAATGCCGAGTGAGTTGTTCGCGCGATGCGCGATCTTGGCGCGAGGCGCGGCTTCCGCCATCCAGAGGTGATGAGGGCGCGTGTCCACGTACCCGATGCCGCGGATCACGGCGTGGTCGTTCAGCTCCTCCACAGTCGCTGGGATCCCTGCCTTCGCTTCGTACGCTCGCGAGCAATAGAGAGCGACCTCTACCCTGCCGACGCGCCGGCAGACGAGTCCGGACTCGACCGGCGACGGGCCGAAGCGCAGCGCTATCTCTGCCTCGCCCGTGACCAGATCGAGCTTCTCGTCGGTAGTGAGCAGCTCGACCTCGACCAGCGGGTAGGCAGCCCGGAAGTCGAACAAGTGCGGAAGAATGAGCTCGCTCGCGACCAGGTCCATCGCGGTGACGCGTAGCGTGCCGGCGGCGCCGCGATGAAACGTCGAGACGCTGCGTTCGATCTCGCCGGCCGCCCTCTCGACCACCTCTGCCGGTGCAATGAGCTGCTCGCCAAGCTCGGTCAGCCGGTAGCCGTCGGGGCGCCGATCGAAGATCTTTGCGCCGAGGTCTTCCTCCAGGGCGGCGATCCGCCGCGCGACCGTACTCGCGCTCGCTCCGAGCACGGAAGCGGCCGCGGTGGTCGATCCCTTCCGTGCCACGACGAGAAAGAACCTGAGGTCGTTCCAGTCGTAAGGCATCGAGAAAGGATTGCCCGCCGCGACGAGCCTTGCCAAGGGTCCTCCAGATCTGACGAGCCGTTCGCCGGAATTGGTGGTGCCCCGGGCGGGGTGCGCCGGCCTATTTTTCGGAGGTCGCGTCGCGAGACGCCCAACCCCGAGAGGTTTCGATGAACACACCCCAATGCGAAGTTTCCATCGCCCACGTCACCGTCGAGGCCAAAAACCCCGATCGCTTGCGATCGTGGCTCGTCGCACTGGCCGGCGAGGCCCCCCGAGTCACCTTCGATGACACTCCGAGACGAGGCGCGATGCGGGTGGTGCCGGGCCCGAAGGACGACCTCATTCGGCTCGGCCTTGCGGTTCCCGACGAGCGTGCCCTGGATGCCGTCCTCCACCGCCTGAACGAAAGCGGGGTCGCGTGGCAAGAGACCGCTCCACCCGAGGGGTGGACCCGCGCGGTACGGACCGAAGATCCCGCGGGCACGCCCCTCGAGTTGCTCATCCGCGGGCGACACTTCCCGCCCGACCACGGCTGGCCCCTCGGGCACGTGGCTCTCACCCACTCGAGGGTTTCCGAGCTCGAGCGCTTCTACGCCGACACGATCGGGCTGCGCTGCAACGAGCGCTTGGCGGCTCGCGTGGGCCCGCTCTCACTGCAAGGAAGCTTCCTCGGCAGCGCAAGGCACCATCACACGGTCGCGATCCTGAATGTCCCCTCGTTCCGTCGACTGCACCATGTCTTCTTCGGCGCTCCAGACGTTGGCGTCGTCGCCGAGCGCTGGTTCCGCGCCCGCGCTGCCGGCATTCATCTGAGCCTCGATCTGGGCCGACATGCGCTGCCTGATGGGACCACGTCGTTCTACGCCGCGTCTCCGTGCGGCTTCGACGTCGAGATCGGCTCCGGTGGCAACCTCCTCGAGGAGAGCTACGTCCCTGAGCCCTCGATGGGCAACCTCGCGAGCTCGTGGGGTCACGTTGCGAGCTTCCGGTCTCAGCTCCGAGTCGCTGCAGCGTTGATCGCCCAGCGACTCGGCGTGGCGGCCTGACGGCGCCGAGAACCTCCGTCCTCCTGCCCCTACCCGCCAGCTCCTTCAATCCCAGCTCGACCAGAGCCCGGTCTTGCCGTCGTAGGTACATTTGGTGAACAGCACGCCGGAACAGGTCACCGAATAGGACTCGCCGGCGGGCAGGTAACTGCAGCGAGACGCTCTCAAGGCGCGGCGCAGGGCCTCCGGGAACTCGGGATCACTTCTTTCGGGGGGAACGCGCCCGTGATCCCGCTTCCAGAGCTCGACGCTCTCGATGGCTCCCTGCGCTCGCGCTCGCACATAGCGCGGCACGCCGAGCGTCACGCGCGCGGAAAGAATGAAGCCACCGGTGCCGATGAGCGTGGCCAGAAGGCCATGCCCGAGTGCCCGACGCCATCCGCCCGGCTCGCCTCGACTGTCCGCTCTCCAGCGCGCCCGCACGTCCACGCACGTGAACACGATGACGGTAACGACGATGAGCGGGAGTACGAAGAGCTGTGCGTGAGCAACAGCGGCAGAAAGCTCCGCCACCATCGGCATCGCGACTGCAATCGCGGCAAGAACATAGCTGGCGCGAGTTCTTCCCGACGTCGCGAGCACGGCGGCTACCCTAACGCGCTTCACCGCGACGCGCATTCCCTCCTGCAAAGTCAGGCGCGTCCTTCCCGCAACGAGGGCCGCGTGAGCCGGAGCGCGGCCGCCATCGGCTTGTACCACAGTCTGTACCGAGGTACAGAGCCTCATGGCGCTGACGCGGTTTCAAAACCTTCCGGCCGAACAAAGAGCCGCCATTCTCGAGAAGGCAGCGAGCATGTTCGCCGAGCAGGGGTACGCGGCGTGCTCTTACAACGAGCTCTTACGAGAGCTCGGCATGGGCAAGAGCCAGGCGTACTACTACTTCGCCGACAAGGCCGACCTCTTCCTCACGGCCGTGGCCGCTTGCTACGAGCGCTTTTACGAGGAAGCAGCGGCGCTCGCGCTGCCGGGGAACCGGGACGAGTTCTGGGACTACGTTCGGCGTTTGACGCTACTCGGCTTCCGGTACCAGGCCGAAGATCCGATGACTTCCAGGCTGACGCGTGCGCTCGTGGGGAGCGAGGCGCGCTTCCGCGTCGCCGATGCCCTCATGAGCCCCGAAGGCACGTCACGCGAACAGCACCAGCGGTGGATCAAGCTCGGGCAGGAGCTCGGCGCGGTGCGCACCGATCTCGATCCGGAGCTGCTCGTGCGGCTGAGCCTCGAGTTCGCGCAATTCGTCGACGGCTTCTTCGCGGAGCGCGCCGAGACGGCCACGCCGCGCGAGCGCGAACGTTACGCCGAGACCTTCGTAAGTCTCACCCAGCGCCTCTTTGCACCTCTGCCGTCGGCGCCAAAGGCCAGGAAAAGAAGCTCGCGATGACGACGAGGGAAGGTCGTGCGTCCTCGGGCCTGCCGCGGGCTCGGAGCGGCCTTCGCGCCTTGCTGCGCCTCGCGGGCGATCCCTTGGAGCGGCCGGCGGAGTACTTCGACGAGCTCGGGGACACCTTCGAGGTCCGCCTGTTCGGGTCGACGCACGTGCTCACGCGCGACCCGGTCTGGTTCGAGGAAGTGCTCGTGAAGAAGAGCAAGTCGTTCCAGAAGGACCGCGCGACCAAAGGACTCGGCGCGCTCCTCGGGCAAGGCCTCCTGGTTCGTGACGGCGCGGCCTGGCGCGAGCGCCGGCGCCTTCTCGGCCCGCCGTTCACGCCGACCGAGATCGAGCGGCACCTCGCGACGTTCCGAGCGGAGGCGACCCGAGAGCTCGATCGCTGGCGGCCCGACGAGGCCGTCGACATACACCAGTCGATGGCGCGGCTCACGATGCGGATCGCGCTCGTGACATTGTTCGGGTACGAAGCGAGCGAGCGCGACGAGTTCGAGGTCCACATGGCCGCCGCGATGCGCTACTTCGAAGGCATCGGGGGAACGCAGGTTCCCCTGCCGACATGGGTGCCGACGCGGGTGAACCGCGATTTCGCGCTCGCGCGCCTTCGTTTCCGCGAGTTCCTGGAGCGCATCATCGCGCGTGCGGCGCCCCCAGGCAGTGTGCTCGACGTCCTGGAAGGAGCCCGCCGCGACGGGCGACTGAGTCATGACGACGTCGTCGACGAGGCGATGACGATGCTCGTGGCCGGTCACGAAACGTCGGCGTTGAGCCTCACGTATCTCCTTGCCGAGCTGGGTTTGCAGCCGGAGCTCCAAGAGCCCATTGTCCGCGCGGCTTCATCGTGGGCGGACCCGCTCAGCTTGCGCGACCTGACGCAAGGTAGTGCCGTCCACCGTGCCGTTTTGGAAGGCTTGCGTCTTTACCCGGTAACGTGGGCTCTCGGACGAGAGGCGCTGGAACCGGTCGACATCGAGGGCTGCCGCGTGGAGGCGGGCACGCAGGTCTACCTCTTTCAATGGTCGATGCAGCGCTCTCCTCGCTTCTTCGACCGCGCGCTCGAACTCTGGCCCGATCGATTCATCGAGCAACCGCTTGGCGCCCTCTCCAAGGGGCGGTTCGTGCCTTTCGGCATGGGGCCACGTATCTGTATCGGCAACCAGTTCGCCCTCGCCGAGATCGCGGTGATCCTGACCGACGTCCTCCGTCGTTTTCGGGTCGAGACCAAGTCGCGTTTTCCGCCGCGCTTCCGGGCGTCCATCACGGCACGGCCGCGCGAGCCCGTGCTCGTCAGCGTTCGCCCTCGCTGACGAGGCGCCCGGACCCCGAGCGACGCCTCGCGCCGCAATCGGCAACGACTACCACCGAGCGTGTCGCACGCGCTCGGGAATCGACCTACCGGCCGACACGCCCGTCGAGCACGTCGAGGTTCCTGCTCGCCGAGATTCTTTTGAAGGTTCGCACGCCGAGACGTGAAGGAGGGATAGGCGAGAGGAGACGACGACCATGAAAACGGCGAGGCGCGTGTGTGGGCTCTGGCTGAGCATCCTGCTGAGCGCGGGGTGTCGAAACGAGGGGACCCCCGTCGAGGCGGACGCAGGGGTGGAGAGAGACGGGGGCAACGACGAGCAGTACGTCGCCGACGTGACGTTCATCGCCGCTCCGCGCATACCCGGCTCGGCGCACTGGCAAGAAGTGCAGGATCTTTGCGCCGAACGCCTCGAGGCTCTCGGTTACGACGTCGAGCGACACGCCTACGGGACAGGTGTGAACGTGATCGGCGTGCGACGCGGGACCAGCATGCCCGACGAGCAAGTCTTGATCTCGGCTCACTACGATCACATCAAGGGTTGCGCCGGAGCCGACGACGACGGCAGCGGCGTCGCCGGCGTGCTCGAAGCGGCGCGCTGGCTCGCTACGGAGCCCAGGGCTCGCACGCTCGTGGCCGCCTGCTGGGACGAGGAGGAGCGACGGAGCGACGATCAATCCACGAACGGCTCGAAGGCTTACGCCGAGCGAGCGCGCGAGCGCGGCGAGACCATCGTGGCCAACGTGGTGCTCGACGGTATCGCGTACGCGAGCAGTGAGGCAAACTCACAGACCCTGCCTGAAGGGCTCGAGGCGGTGTTTCCCGACCAGGTACGGCAGATCGAGGAGAATGATTCCCGCGGAGACTTCATCCTCGGCGTGCTCGACTCGAGAAGCCACGGTTTCGCCGAGAAGTTCCTCGACGCCGCTCGAGCGGAGAGCCTCCCGGCCGTGCTCCTCGAGCTGCCCGAGGATAGGCTCGCCGACCCTTCCTCGAGCGAGCTCCGTCGCTCGGACCACTCGGCGTTCTGGGATCACGGTTACCCGGGAATGCTCCTGACGGACACCGCCAACTACCGGAGTCCCTACTACCACTGCGAGCAGGGAGAGGACTCGGTGGACACGCTCGACCTGAATTTCGCGCTGCGCGTCGTTCGCAGCGTCACGGCCGCTGCCGCCCTGGCGCTCGACGAGCCCTAGCCGGTGCCCTCGCCTTGAACCTGCTCGCTTCGATTTCTGGATGCAGGGCGCCTCAGCGTTCCGATCGCAATCGCCGGCGTCTCAAGAGCGCCAGGGACGCGAGGAGGGCAAGAACCGGCGAGCCGGCTCCCGAGGCCGCCCCAATGGCGTTGCTGCACTTGCAGCCACCGAAGCCGTCCTCCAGCCCCGTGGACTCGAGGATCAGCTTCCCGTTCGGGTCTACCGTTCCGCCTCCGGGTCCGGGCAAATACGTCTCTTCCGCCGCAGTGCTCGATTCGCCGGCGGCCCCATCCGCAACGGGAACGTCCGCGCGCGGAACCGGCTCGGCTTCTTCGGCGCTCGCTGCTCCTTCTGCGACGCAGAAGGTCATGACGAAACACAGCGTGTAGA
>JAEZYO010000142.1 GCA_023419055.1 Pseudomonadota bacterium
TCACCCCCAAGGTAGGCGTTCCACCGCCGGACCTGACATCGGTTCCAGCCCGAAAAGAGCTGCACAATACCAGCGGTATTGCTTGCCTGACCGCTAGTCGTGTTGCACGTTTGCAATTGGCATGGAGACGCTGTTCCCGGCCCCTTACATGCGGCTGCTCTTCTTTCTAGGTCTCGGTGTGTCGCTCGTGGCTTGCGAGGGCGACGTCGGCAGTAGTCGAGGAGATACGCCCGGCTCGTCCGGCGGCTCCGGTGGTTCAGGCGGCTCCGTCGGTACCGGCGGCAATCTTCCAGACGGCACCCCCGTCAACGCTCTGATCCCGGCCCGCATCCGGCGCCTGACCAACGCCGAATACGGCAAGTCCGCGCAGGCGCTCACCGGCACCTCGCAGGCCGTCGGGCAAGACTTCGCGCCCGACCTGCGTCAGAGCGGCTACACGGTCAACGAGGCTCAAGTCGTCGACCCCGTGCTCGCCAAACAGTACGGGGCCGCCGCCGACAAGCTCGCGGCCGAGGTGAAGACGCGCGTGACGGAGCTCGCGCCCTGCGCCGACACCGCCGCGGGCGGCGAAGCTTGCGCCACCACCTTCATTCAGGACTGGGGCAAGAAAGCGTACCGCCGCCCGCTCGACGAGGCCGAGGTCGCCGGACTGCTCAAGCTCTACCAGGTGGGCTCCAACGGCGCGACCTACGGCGACGGCATCGAGCTCGTGGTCAAGGGTCTGCTGCAGTCGGCAGGGTTCATCTACCTCACCGAGATCGGTGACGGCACCCCCGGCTCGGTCGCGACGTTGACTCCGTACGAGCTCGCGAGCTCCTTGTCCTACGGTCTCACCGGCGGGCCGCCGAGCGCCGAGCTGCTCCAGGTGGCGCTGGCGGGTGGGCTCGAGACGGGCGAGGGCCGCGCCGAGCAGGCGCGCTTGCTGCTCGGGCCGGCTGCGCGCGAGAAGATCGTCAACCTGCTTCGCGAGTGGATCGGCATCGATCGCCTGAACGCGACGGCCAAGGACACCAACATCTACCCCGACTTCGCGAACTTGAAGGCACCGATGGTGGCGGAGACGGACACGTTCATCAACGCGGTCATGATGAGCGGTACGCCCACCGTCGGGGAGCTCCTGAGCCGAGAGTACACGCCGGAGGATTCGAACCTCGCCACGTTCTACGCGAAGGGGTCGGCCCCGCCGCGCCGCGGGCTCTTGAATCAGGGCGCCTTCCTCTCGGTGTACGCCCACGCGCACGAGAGCGCTCCGGTGCTGCGCGGCGTCGCGGTCCTTCGACGCGTCGCCTGCCTCGAAATCAAGTCGCCGACGGAGCTCAACATCAACGTCGTGCCGCCGATGCCGGACCCCTCGAAATCGACCCGGGAGCGCTACGCCATCCACGCGACCGATCCCGAATGCGCCCAGTGCCACAACGCCATCGACGCGTTCGGCTTCTCCTTCGAGGCGTTCGACGGGATGGGCGGCTACCGCACCACCGACAACGGCGTGGCGGTGGAGACGGGCGTCACCGTCGCGCTCGGCACCGACTTCGACGGCACTTACAAGGACAGCAACGAGCTCGCTGCAGCCATGTCGCAAGCAGCGAGCGTGCAGGCGTGCTTCGCCCGCAACCTCTTCCGCGCCGCCTCGGGCAGGAGCGCCGGGGCCGAGGCTCAGGCCACCGAGGAACAATTCTTGGATTTCGTGAAGACCATCGAAGCAGCAAACCAGGGCAACATCGTGGAGACCGTGGTCGCTTACGTGCAGAGCACCTTGTTCGCTCAGCGGAGGAACCCGTGAAGCGCCAACACCGCCGCGCCTTCTTGCGCGCCGTGGGCGCCGCTTGCGCAGCGCTCCCGTTCTACCGCCTGGTCGAGAACTCCTACGCTCAGTCGGTCGGCGGCGACCTGCCGCTCAAGTTCATCGGCGTCTATCACCCGCACGGGCTCGCCGCCGAGCACTGGGTCATGCAGGCGGGCGACACCGAGACCGCCTTCGACATCGCGTACGAGAACTGCTCGCTCCAGCCGTTCGACGACGCCGCGACCTACGGCAAGAGCTTCAAGGACAAGATCCTCGTCCTCGAGGGCATCGATCACCTCTCGAGCGCGAACGGGCACGACTCCGCGGGCACCATCCTGACCGGCAGCCGCATCGACTCGGGCGCCCTGAAGCCACAGAACAGCTCGCTCGATCAGTACCTCGCCGTCGAGCAGGGCCTCGGCTCTGCCACGCTCGTGACGAGCGTCGCGCTCGGCGTGGGCGACGACCGCTCGACCGCCGGGACCACGCTCTCGTTCGGGCCGGGCGGCACTCCGCTGCCCAAGATCATCGACCCGGTCGAGGCGTTCAACCTGCTCTTCGCGAACTTCGTGGTCGGTGACGACCCCGCCGCGCAGGCCGAGGCGGCGCGCCGGCGCCTGCTCGGGCAGAGCGTCATCGATTTCGTGCGAGAAGACGTGAACCGCCTCTACGGTCGCGTCGGTCCGGTCGAGAAGCAGAAGCTCGATCAGCACCTCACGTCGCTGCGCGAGATGGAGAAGCAGTTCCAGGAGGTCTCGGTGGGCGCCTCCTGCACGATCCCCGAGAAGCCGAACAGCGCGCTCTTTCCGTCGCTCAAGATGTACAACCAGGGTGAGCCGTACTTCGACGTCATCACCGACCTCCACATCGAGCTGCTCGCGCAGGCCATGGCGTGCGACATCACGCGCTTCGCCACGCTCTTCATGAACGATCTCGCGTACGACGGTAACCCGCTCGGGTTGCCGGCGGACAACCACGGCTCGGTCGCGCACACGTACGACGCTTCCGCGATCGGCCGCAACGGGACGCCTGGCGGCGACGGCAACCCCGCCAGCTGGCTGCCGCTCGCGAAGTTCAACAAATACAGCTACGGCAAGATCGCGAAGCTGATGCAGAAGCTCGACTCGCTCGGGGTCCTCGACAGCACGCTCATCTACGCCTCCAGCGACATGGGCAACCCCGCCCTCCACAGCACGCGCAACGTGCCGACGCTCCTCGCCGGCGGCGTGAACGGCAAGTTCCGGATGGGCCGCCGCCTCAAGCTCAACGCGGATTGCCCGGCCGACAGCCCCTGGTGCAGCGAGAACGACGCGACGTTCTCGCCCGTGACGAACAGCAAGATCCTCGTCGCGATCGCACAGGCGTTCGGCGTGGCCACGGAGAGCTTCGGGACGCAGCCCGACCCCAAGTTCACGACCGGCGCGCTGAGCGAGCTCGCCTGACCCGATGCGCCGTCGAGCGGGGGCGAGTCTCGCCCCCCCGCTCCATCGGCTGGGCGTCGCCCTTCTATAAGCGGCCGCGGCCCCGGCTCGGAAGCCGTGACGGCGCGCGAACCGCCGCCTGCCCGGCGACCCATGTAGTATCGTCTCTTCCATTCCAGGCATGGCGCGCTCCTGCCGACTCGCGCTCCTCGGGCTGGCTCTGTCCGCGCTCGCTGCGATCCGCGCGCGGGCGGACCAGCCGCCTCCGCCGGTGCGAGTGCTGTACCGCGCTCCCCC
>JAEZYO010000423.1 GCA_023419055.1 Pseudomonadota bacterium
CCGCTAGCCCCCCCCGAGGCGCCCGCCGAATTCGAAACTCCCACCACGGGGTCCTCGCTCGCACACGAGAACCCGATCGAACTCAAGGCGAGCAGCCTCGCCAGCGCGCCAATCCTCACCCATGCCATGCTTGTCCTCGCTTCCGGTCGGGCTCCTTGCCCGTTCTAGCGATGAATGGAGCGAGGCGGCGCCCGTCATCAAAGAAAATCCGAGGCGAGCTTCGGCTAGGTGGCCGGCACGGGAGTGACGCTAGAACGACGAGCCCGGCTGCTTCAAAAACTCGAGCTCTTCCGGCGTGGATTCGCGCCCGAGGATCGCGTTCCGGTGCGGGAAGCGCCCGAAGCGCTGGATGATGTCGCGGTGCCGCTCGGCGTAGCCGAGGCTGTACTGGCAGATGTCGCGGAGCTCGCCTTGGTGCTCGTCGCGGAACGTTCGGAAGAGCTCCACGCAGCGCTCCTGATCGGAGAGTCGCTCGCTGTGCATGAAGGGCATGTAGACGAAGCCGCGCTCGGCGAAGGCGAGCTCACGATCTGCGCCGCGCTCGACGAGGGACGTCGCGACGGCGAGCGCGCGAGGATCGGAGGCGAACATCTGTTTCGTGTTGCGGAACATGTTTCGCGAGAACTGGTCGAGCACGATAACCGTCGCGAGTGATCCTCGAGTGCTCGAGAGCCAATCTTCGCGCTCACCGCGCGCAAGGGCCGCGTGCAGCGCCCCGAAGCGTGCCTCGATCTCGCGATCGAAGGCGTCGTTCTTCTCGAACCACGATTTCGATTTCTCTTGCGTCGCGACGCCTCGCTCGTCGAGCGGGCCGAACCAGAACTCGAGTACCGCCTCGTAGCCTTGAGCCGCCATGCCGCGATCCTACTCCGCCAGCGTGGGCACGGACAGGAACGCGTCTTGCACAATCCGCGGGCATGTCCACACCCAGACTGAACAAGGGATATGTAGTGCTGGGCTCGGTGGCCCTCTCCCTCCTCGCGTGTGGGGGAACCGCGATGCCCGAGCTCAAGTCGCCGTTCGCCCGCGAGGAGCCGCGCCTGACCGTGGCGCAGCAGGAGGAGATGCGCGCTGCGCAGCAGGATCTCGCGAACGCGAAGGTCGCGAGTGAAGACGCGAGGCTTTTCAAGCAGAGTGTCACCGAAGAGCGTGAGGCCATGGATCAACGCGCGCGCGCCGGCGCGGCAGGAGCCAAAGCTTCTGGTCCTAGAAGCCTCGTCGTGACCGAAGAGACCGTGCGCGTCACCGAGGCTGCTCCTCCGCCCGGCAAGCCTCCGAAGCCCAGGGTTTCTGCCGGTCGCGGCACGGCGGCGGCCGATCTGCGCGAGCTCGAAAAGCCGGAAGGGATGCAGACCTCGAGGACGAAGCGCCACGTCGAGATGCGAGAGGGCGACGCCGTGGTGGTCGAGAGGCGCGTCACGGTTCGGTCCCAGGCGGCCGGAGCCAAAGGCTCCTCGCTCTCTCAAGAAGAGCGCGCAGATAGAGCCGAGGAAGCGTGGAGCGCCAAGAACCGCTTCGCGGACGACCAGTTCAGGCTCCGGCAGGCTCAGGAAGGCGCTGCCGAGGCCGGGATCGCGGCCACGAAGGCCTCGATTCGCCGCGAGCAAACGAAGGACCTTCACTGGGAAGGTCGAGCTGCGAGCGCCAAGCGCCTGAAGGCCAAGAACGCCGAGTCGAACGCGCAATCGGCGGTCCAGTACCAGGAACAACGGGTCTCGACGGCGAGAGCCGACGCCGACAAGAGCTACGTCGAGTGGCGCGAGGCGAACCCGCGTCCTCGCGGACCGTGAGTCATCGGCACGCGACTCGATGCCTCGCTGAGGCAACGTGCACCCGAGCTCACCCGCGAGAGTGACGCGCTACTTCTGACCCGCGGCGCGGAGCTTCGCGAAAAAGGAGCTCAACCTGCCGGCGCAATCGGCGGCGAGCACACCGGAGGCGAGCTCGAACCGGTGGTTGAGCCGCGGATCGGAGCCGATCTGGAAGAGGGTCTGGACCGCGCCCGCCTTGGGATCGCTCGCGCCGTAGACGACGCGGGCGATTCGCGCGTTGACGAGCGCGCCGGCGCACATCGGGCACGGCTCGAGCGTCGCGTAGAGGGTCGCACCCTCGAGCCGCCAGTGTCCGATCTTCTGGGATGCGCTGCGGAGCGCCAGGATCTCGGCGTGAGCCGTGGGATCGCCGAGCTCCTCGCGCCGGTTGTGATCCCGCGCGAGCAGCGCGCCGTCCGCGCCGACGATCACCGCGCCCACCGGGACGTCGCCGTGCAGGGCGGCGGCGTCGGCCTCGTCCAGCGCGACCTGCATCCAACGCGCGTGATCGAGCGCTCCCGACACGGAGTTACCAGCCACGCCCGGTCGGGGCGCCCTTCAGCGGCGCGTGGCCGACGATGGGCACGTTCGGGATCGCGGCGCCGAGCTCCGTGTAGCGCTTCTTCATGGCTTCGAAGCGCTCGGGATCGCTCTTCACGAGATCGCGCTCTTCCTTGAAGTCGTTCTTGACGTCGTAGAGCTGGAAGCTCCGATCGTCTCCGAAGGAGAGCAGCTTGTAGTCGCCGTCGACGAACGCGCGGCGGCGGTCCATCAAATCACAGCGCGGCAGATCGACGAACACCGGTCGCGCCTCGGGCTTCGCGCCGAAGATTTCGGGGACGAGGCTGTGCCCGGGCCAGCTCGGATCGGGCTTGATGCCCATGAGGTCCGCGATGGTGGGCGCGAGATCGATGTGGCTGCGCGGGAGCTCGATGCGGCTCGGCGGCGCGCCCGGCACGTAGATCATGAGCGGGACCCGCACGAGCGACTCCCAGAGCTCGTACGCGTGGCGGTAGTGGTTGTGCTCGCCGAAGCCTTCGCCGTGATCGGCGGTGATGATGACGGCGGTTTGCTCGCCGAACGGCTGCGAGCCGATCCAATCCACGAAATCACCGACCCATTTGTCGGTGAAGTGCACCTCGTTGTCGTAGACGTCGCGCGGCTTCTTGCCGAAATCCGGCGACTCCGGGTGCTTGTGATACGAGTAGTGCGGGTCGAGGTAGTGGAAATAAGCGAAGAAGCGCTTACCGTTCTCCTGAGAGACGTTCTTGGGGTCGCTCAAGAGCTCTTTCCCGAGCGCGTTCAGCTTGTCGCTGTTCACGTCGTGGACGCCCGTGTTGTCGAGGAAGGTGCCTTTGAGCAGACGGTAGTCGTCGAAACCCTGGTTCAAACCGCCGACGAAGGGCAGGAAGTAGCCGTGTCCGTGGCCGGCCATGGTGCGGTGCCCCGCCTGCTGCAGCATCTCCGTGACGAGCAGGTTCTCCGGCATCCACTTGGTGAAGAAGTACCCGTCGCGCTTGAGGGCCGAGGGGTAGTTGCCGGCCAGCGCGGGCAGCACGGACTTGGCCGTGTAGCTCGAGAGCGAATACCCCCGCGGGTAGCTCGTCACGCGCTTCTCGAAGGCGGTGAGCCAGGGCGCCACGTCGCGCGGGTACCCGGCCCAGGGCATGTCGGCGCGCAGCGCGTCGATCATGATGAGGACGACGTTGTACGGGCGCGCCGGGCTCGGCGCGGGGGGCGCCGCCGGTACGACGGGCGCAGCCGAGGCGGAGGCGACCTGTGCCGTGACGCTGGCGCTCGCCGCGCTCGGGCGCTCTTGCCGGGGCTCACCTCGATTGCAGGCGAGGGCGGTGAGCGCGAGCGCGCCGAGACAGAGCAAGCGATCGAAACGGAGCATCGTGCGGCGAAGCATACTCAGGTCGCCCCTCGGCGCACGCTTCTTGAGCTGTGACAAACAATGGCTCAGCCAGGACCTCACAGACCTGGCAGAGATGCGGGACCTGATTGAGACTCGGGTCGCATGCTCACGCGCTTTTCGGTCCACGGTCTGTCGCTCGTTCGCGACGCGACGCTCACGCTCGGCCCCGGCTTGAACGTGATCACGGGTGAACCCGGCTCGGGCAAGTCGTTGCTGCTGACCGGGCTCGGCCTCTTGCTGGGCGGGCGAGCCAAGCCCGAGCTCGTCCGCGAGGGTGAAGCGGAGGCGGAAGTCTCGGCCGAGATCGAGCTCGACGAGGCGTCGGCGGCGCTCCTGCCGAGCGAGCTCGGGATCGGGCCCGGGCGCCTGCTGGTCTCTCGCACCTTGCCACGATCGGGTCGCGCGCGGGCGGAACTTGCCGGCCGCGCCGTCTCGATCGCGGTCTTGGGAGATTCCATGCGTTTCCTTTTGACCCTCACGGCTCAACACGCGGGCAGCGCGCTCGGAGATCCGAAGGCGCTGTTCTCGGCGCTCGACGCGGACGATGGCGGGCTGTCGCTCGCCGTCGCCGAAGCGGTGCGCGAGGTGACGAAGGCGCGGGCTGCGCTCGAGCGGGAGCAGGCGCTCGCGCTCCGCGCCGACCGGGAGGGTGAGCTCCTGCGGCGAGATCTCGGGGAGCTCCGCGGGATGGACCCGGAGTCGCTCGACGCGGCGCGGCTTTCGGCGCGGCTCGGGACTTTGCGCGCGTCGGAGCGCATCGCGGCGTGCTGCGCGCGGCTCTCGGACGTGCTCATGGAACGTGAAGGGGCCGTCGAACAGGAGCTTCGGGCGCTGCTCGCCCAGCTCGAGCGCGTCGCCGGCGTCGAGCTCCTCACCCCCGCGCGAGAGTCACTCGAGGAGGCGCTCGCCGCGGTCCAGCAGGCCGCGCTGACGGCCGAGCGGGCTCAGCGTGACCTCTTCGCCGATCCCGGTGAGCTCGAGCGCCTGGAAGAACAGGAGCGCGCCCTCTCGCGCCTGTGCCGCCGCCACGGCTGCGCGCAGAACGAGCTCCCCGCCAAGGTGGCGGCGCTCGAGGCGGAGCTTGCCTTGCTCGAGGGCGCCGCGGCTCGAAGGGAACAGGAGCAGGCGAGGCTCGACGCCGCGCTCGAGGCCGCGGTGGTGCTCGCTCGGGACCTGCACGCGCGGAGGAAGGCGCGCGCCCTCGAGCTCGAGGGCCGGCTGGAGCTCGAGCTCGCGGCGCTCGGGATGCGCGGCGCGCGGCTCATCTTCGAGCTCAGCGAGCGGCCGCCTTCCGCGCTCGACAGCAGGGGGTTGAGCGATCTCCGCGTGCTCTTCGCGCCCAACGTGGGCGAGCGGCCGGGCGAGCTTTCTCGGATCGCTTCGGGCGGCGAGCGAGCGCGCGTCTTGCTCGGCCTGCGTTGCGCGGGCGTGGCTGCGTCCGCACCGACCCTGGTTCTGGACGAGGTGGACGCGGGCCTCGGCGGGGCCGCGCTCGAAGCGGTCGCCAGCCGGCTGTCGCGGGCGGCGCGCGGGAGACAGATTCTGTGCGTGACCCACCACGCCGGAGTGGCCGCCTGTGCAGACTTTCACTTCCGGGTGCAGAAGTTCGTTTCCGAAGGGCGCACGGAGGTCGAGGTCGAGCGGCTCGGCGGCGAACGCAGGGTCGCGGAGCTGGCGCGCATGCTCGCCGGCGGTAACGAGAAGGGGGCGAAGCCCCTGGCGCGGCGCTTGCTCGAGGGTAAAAGGGCGGCTCGCGAG
The DNA here is from genome assembly GCA_023419055.1 of Pseudomonadota bacterium. Next base: position 5,488 of record JAEZYO010000423.1, read on the forward strand.
GACGCGGCGTGATCCAGGGAGCGTGTCGCAGCGCTCCGTTTGGTGTAATGGGCAGGCGTGACGAACGCGACGGAGGTACTGCGGACGCTCGAGTCGAAGGGCAAGCCGAGCACGGCCAAGATCTATCAAAAGCACGGAGTGCTCGAGCGCACCTACGGCGTGAGCTACGCGGACCTCGGGGCGCTCGCGAAGCGTCTCGGCACCGATCAGGCCCTGGCGGAGGAGCTCTGGAAGACCGGGATCCACGACGCGCGCGTGCTCGCGGCCCAGATCGCCGATCCGGAGAGCGTCACCGGCAAGCAGATCGCCGCCTGGCTCGGGGAGGTGAATAACTACATCGTGACCGACGCCATCTCGGAGCTTGCCTCGCGCATGCCGGGCGCGCTCGGTCTCGCGCGTGACCTCGTGAAGAGCAAGCACGAGCACGCCGCCGCGGCGGGCTGGAACGTCTTCGCCAAGGCCGCGCTCGAAGGGCGGCTCGAAGAGAGCGAGGCGAAGCGCCTGATCGGGACCATCAAGCGCGACATCCACGGCGCGAAGAACCGCGTCCGCCACGCGATGAACGGGGCGCTCATCGCCATCGGCGGCAGCAACGCGAGCCTGAGTGAGCTCGCGATCGCGGCGGCGCGCTCGATCGGCCGCGTGGAGGTGGATCACGGCCAGACCGGCTGCGTCACGCCGGACGCCGTGCCCTACATCCTGAAGATGCTTTCGCGCGAGAAGGATCGCGCGTCGATGCCGGTGCCGAAGGCTGGGAAGGCGAAGAGCCCGGCGCGCCAGAGCAGCGCGCCCAAAGCGCGCGCCGCTCGCTGATTTCCCGCTACTTCCGGATCTGCTCGATGTCGCGCACGGCGCCCTTCGCGGCGCTCGTGGTCATGAGCGCGTACGCCTGGAGCGCCGTCGACACGTAGCGGTCGCGGTTCGGGCGCCAGGCGTCCTTGCCGCGCGCGTTCATGGCGGCGCGGCGCTTCTCGAGCGTGGCGTCGTCGACCAAAAGCTCGATGCTGCGGCTCGGGATGTCGATGCGGATGCGATCACCCTCTTCGACGAGGCCGATGTTGCCGCCCTCGGCCGCCTCGGGTGAAGCGTGGCCGATGCTGAGCCCCGAGGTGCCGCCGCTGAAGCGGCCGTCGGTGATGAGCGCGCACGCCTTGCCGAGCCCTTTGCCCTTCAAGAAGCTCGTCGGGTAGAGCATCTCCTGCATGCCGGGGCCGCCCTTCGGACCCTCGTAGACGATGAGGACGATGTCGCCTGCCTTGATCTGGTCGCCGAGCACCGCGTCGCACGCGGCCTCCTGCGAGTGGAAGACGCGCGCGGGGCCTTCGAATTTCCAGATCGACTCGTCGACGCCCGCGGTCTTCACGATGCAGCCCTCGAGCGCGATGTTGCCGTAGAGCACCGCGAGCCCGCCTTCCTTGCTGTAGGCGTTTTCGACCGAGCGGATGCAGCCCTTGGCGCGATCCAGGTCGGGCTCCTTGAAGTACTTGTCTTGCGAGAAGGCGACCTTGGTGGGCACTCCGCCCGGCGCCGCGAGGGCGCGCTGCTTCGCCGCCGCGGTCGCGCTCGGGCGTCCGAGATCGTTCTCGTCGATCGCCTCGCCGAGCGTCGCGGAGTGCACCGTGGAGACGCCGCGGTGGATGAGGCCGGCCTTGTCGAGCTCACCCAGGATGCTGAGGATCCCGCCCGCGCGGTGCACGTCCTCCACGTGATAGGTGACGTTGTTGTACGTCGCCGGCGCGACCTTGCAGATGTTCGGCACCTTGCGCGACATGCGGTCGATGTCGGCCATGGTGAACTCGACGCCGGCCTCGCGCGCGATCGCGAGCAGGTGGAGCACGGTGTTGGTCGAGCCGCCCATGGCGATGTCGAGCGCCATGGCGTTCTCGAACGCCTCGAAGGTCGCGATGCCGCGCGGCAGGACCGAGCGATCACCCTGGAGGTAGAAGCGGCGCGCCAGGTCCACGATGCGCTTGCCCGCGTCCTGGAACAGCTCGAAGCGGCGCGCGTGGGTAGCGAGCAGCGTGCCGTTGCCGGGCAGCGCCAGGCCGAGCGCCTCGTTCAGGCAGTTCATGCTGTTGGCGGTGAACATGCCGGAGCAGGAGCCGCAGGTGGGACAGGCGGAGCGCTCCATTTCGCCGAGCTCCGCGTCGCTCACCTTGCTGTCGCCCGCGGCGATCATCGAGTCGATGAGATCGAGCTTCCTGACGAGCGGCTTGCCGTCGCGGTCGTGAGTGCCGGCGAGCTTGCCGGCCTCCATCGGGCCACCCGAGACGAAGATGGTCGGGATGTCGAGGCGCATGGCGGCCATCAGCATGCCGGGCGTGATCTTGTCGCAGTTGGAGATGCAGACGAGCGCGTCCGCGGCGTGCGCGTTCACCATGTACTCGACGCTGTCGGCGATGAGATCGCGGCTCGGCAGGGAGTAGAGCATCCCGCCGTGGCCCATCGCGATGCCGTCGTCGACGGCGATGGTGTTGAACTCGACGCCCCAACCTCCGGACGCGTCCACGACCTCCTTCACCTTCTGCCCGACGTCGTGGAGGTGCACGTGCCCCGGCACGAACTGAGTGAAGCTGTTCGCGATCGCGACGATCGGCTTCTCGAAGTCGGCGTCCTTCATCCCGGTGGCGCGCCACAGCGAACGCGCGCCTGCCATGTTTCGACCCTGAAAGGTTTGGTTGCTTCGGAAGCCGGCCATGGCCGTACCCTAGCTCTGGTCGTTCATTGCGCCCACTGCATTGTGGGAAACTTGGTGTTGCGTTCGACGCAACACGCTGCTCCCGCGCCCCTGGTACGCTGCGGGGCCATGATTTGTCCTCGTTGCGGCGCGGGCCTCCCCGTTCAGCCCGGTGTCGCCTTCGTGGTCTGCACTTACTGCGGCACCCAGAGCCCGGTTCAGGCGGCGCCTTCTGCGCCCCAGGTGGCCCCGATTGCGAGCCAACGCAACGCGGGCTTCCCGGTCGGTTGCATCGTCGCGCTCGCGCTCGGGCTGCTCGTCGCGACCGGCGGTGCCGTGGCGGCGTACGCGCTCTTCGGGTTCGACCTCGGGTCCACTCGGGCCGCTTCCACGCCTGGTCCGGCGAAGGAGACGGGCAAGACCGAAAGCCTGACGGTCACGCGTTCATCGACCAGCACCTCTTCGGTGACCACGTCGACCACGACGAGCTCGGCAGCCGCCGAGCCCAAGATCGAGTCGCGCTTCGTGCCCCTGATCGCGGATCTGAACGGAGACGGAGCGCCCGATTTCGTGGTGCCGGCGACGATCCTGGAGAAAGGAATCACGCGCGCCTACTTCGGGTTCGACGGCGTGAGCGGGAAGGAGCTCTTCCGCACCAAGGATCTCGGCGGCACGATCATGAGCTCGCAAGCCGCGCTCGACCACGGGCGGCTCTTGATCGCGGACAGCTCGGGCAAAGTGACGGGCTTCGACGTGAAGAGCGGCGACGAGCAGTGGGCGACCACGCTCGGCGATCGCGTTCGGCGGTTCTGCGTCGCGAAAGAGCCGGACAGCCTGCGCGTCGAGACCGCCGACGATCGAGTCATCGCGTTGGACGTGAAGACCGGCCGTCAGTCGCCCGTCGCGGGTAAGGTCAAGTGCGAAGCAGCCAACACGAACGGCAGGAACGAGTTCAAGCTGCCGGAGGATCGCACCGACTCGGACGCGCCGCGCGGCGTAAAATCGGTGGTGTGCGGCAGCTTGCGCGTCATGGGCGACCGCAACTTCTTCTTGCCCGATCAATGCCCCGTTCAAACCGGCATCAACCCCGACAAGCTCGAGGGGATGGGCGCGGGCGCGTTCTGGAAGGTGGGCAAGGGTTGGCTCGTGCTCGGCTACCGGAAGCCCGGCACGCGCATTCCGATGCTCGGCTATCACGCGGGCGGAAAGCTCGTTTGGAAGCGCGACGTGCCGCCGCAGAATCCGCTCGAAGCGCGTATGGGCTCGCCGGAGAAGGTGGCGCTCGGAGAAGGTACGGTGTTCGCGGTCTACGAGGCGAAACCCTCGGGCGTGATCGCAGTGGATCTCGAGAGTGGAGGCCTGCGCTGGGCAGCCGGATTGAAGAGCGGGCAAACCATCTCGCAGATCGCCTTGGCAGGCGACACCGTGGTCGTGCTCTCGAACGGGCAGGCGCTCGGCTTCGCCGCCGCCGACGGCAAGCAGCGCTTCGGCGTGGGCAAGAACGACTGATCCGCGCGATCCACACATTCGACTACCTCGAGGCGTCTTGCAGAGCGCGGCGCCGGCAGGACAGGATCGAAGGATGCGGTCTCTGCGGCGGACTGTGCTCGCGGTAGGTTCCTACGGCGCGCTCGCTACGGCGTGCGGCGGAGACGACGGTGCCAACCCGTCGAGCACGCCGGGCGGCAGCGGCGGAACGTCGAGCTCGAGCGGAGGCAATACCACCGGTGCCGGTGGAACTTCGAGTAACGGAGGCAGCGCTTCGAGCTCCGGGGGCAACGCGACCGGTGGCTCCGGCGGGACGAGCTCGGGCGGTGGAACGAGCTCGGGCGGTGGACCCTCCGGCGGGTCGTGCATCGACGGCGAGGCCGCCGAGCGGCTAGGTAAGCAGCGCTTGATGGTCGGCGCGGCGATGGCGGACGAGAGCGCGGCGGCCGCGCCCTTCGACGTGCGCTACCTGTACCTATCGGGCGGCATCTTCGACGGTGAGGCTCCGTGCAACTCCTGCGCGACGAGCTGCACCGCGGGCGGGATGTCGTGCGCGAACTCGGGAGACGGCTGCAGCTGGTGGGGGTGCTGGCAGTACGACCAGGACCCGCCCGGCGCGTACGTGCGCGACTTCGTCGAGAAGGCCAAGGGTGACGGTCAGATCCCGATGATCACGTATTATCAAATCCTGCACGCGAGCGGCGCCGGGGAAGGCGCGGACGAGGTGCAGGCGGCGAACGACGCGACCATGATGGCGCGCTACCTCGCGGACTTTCGCTTCGTCGTGCAGCAGATCGGAGAGGAGAAGGCGATCGTGCACATCGAGCCCGACTTCTGGGGCTACGCCGAGCAGCTGAACTCCGATCCGCACGCCGTCCCGGCCGCGGTCGCGTCGGCGAACCCGAGCGACTGCGCCGATCACGAGGACAGCATCGCGGGCCTCGGACGCTGTATGGTCGCGATGGTTCGAGAGTACGCTCCGAACGCGGTCGTGGGGCTGCACGCTTCTCCCTGGGGCACGAACATGGACGTGTTCTTGAACGAAGATCCGAACTTCGACGTGGCGGGAGAAGCGGAGAAGCTCGGCGCCTTCATGAGCGAGTGCGCGCCCGACGCGGACCTCTTGGTGGTCGACGCTTCCGATCGTGACGCCGGCTACTACGCGTCGATCGGGCAGGATCGCTTTTGGGACGACACGAACGAGACGCTACCGAACTTCACGCAGGCGCTCGCCTGGAGCAAGGCGCTGAGCGAGAGGGCGGACAAGAAGATCGCGTGGTGGCAGCTCCCGGTCGGAAATATGGCGCTCGAGAACACGCAGAACGCCTGGCACGACAACCGCGTCGACTACCTCTTGACCCACACTGACGAGGTCGTGGCCGCGCACGGAGTCTTGCTCGCGTTCGGCGCGGGTGACGGCGCGCAGACTACGCCGGAAACCGACGGCGGAAACTTGATCGCCAAGGTGAACGCGTACGCCGAGGAAGCGGGCGAGCTCAGCTGCCCGTAGCAGTGGCGCGGACGCGCTTGTCCGGGGCCCGTGGGGCGGCGCCTGTCGAGAGCCGTCGCGGCAACGCGATCAGGGTGAGCCAGCGGAAGCGCTGAAAGTGCCTGCCAAGCGCCGTTGCAGGCGCGTGAGCATTTGTTCGAACTGCTGCTTTTCTCGCGCCGCCGGCGCTCGCGACCGCACTGGCTGAATTCCCGGCACTGTTCGTCATCCTCCCGGCCGAAGCGCTCGTCGGGACGTCGTGGTTCGCGTGCGTCGCGCTTGACTCGTCGGCGGGGGAGGGCTGTAACAGCGGACGAGGAAGTCAGGGATGAACGATCGGGCTCTCTGCGCCCGCGTCGCGGTGACGGCGCTGGCGGTGGTGACGAGTTTTTGCGGAGTGGCCCGCGCGGCCTCGCCGGAAGACCAGGCAGCGGCGCAGGCCCTGTTCGACGACGCGAAGGAGCTCGTCAAGACCGGGCGAGCTGCGGAGGCGTGCCCCAAGTTCGAAGAGAGTCAGCGCCTCGACCCCGGGCTCGGCACTCAGCTCAACCTGGCGGATTGCTACGAGAAGGTGGGCCGCACGGCGAGCGCCTGGACCATCTACGTCGAGGTCGCCCCTGCCGCGCGCCGCGAAGGGCAGGACGCGCGCGCCGATCACGCGACCCAGCGAGCCGCGGCGCTCAAGCCGCTGCTCGCCAGGCTCACGATCATCGTCCCGCCCGAGCGTCGCATCGCCGGCATGAGCGTGACGCGCGACACCACGCTGGTGCGCGAAGCGCAGTGGAGCATGGCGATCCCGGTCGACCCCGGGCAGCACACCATCATCGTGGAGGCGCCCGGTAAGGAGCCCTGGCAAACGAGCCTCGACGTGCCGGCGCAGAGCGCGAGCACCGTCACCGTGCCCGTCCTGAAGGACGCGCCACCCGACGCGATCGCGACCGCCGGGACGGCGGGAGGAGCCGGACAGGCGACGGATCCCAACGCCGGGAAGGCGCAACGCATCGGTGGCCTCGCGCTCGCGGGAGCAGGAGTCGTCGGGGTGGGGCTCGGCGCCTTCTTCGGCCTGCGCGCGATGAACAAGAAGGACGAGGCGGGGTGCGACGGGAACAACTGTCCCGACGTCACCGCGCGCGATCTCTACGAAGACGCGCAGAGCGCAGGCAACGTCTCCACCATCGGCTTCATCGTGGGCGGCCTGGCGGTGGCGGGCGGCGCGGTGCTCTACTTCACGGCGCCGAAGCCGTCGCGAGAAAAGGGGCTCGAAGCCGGGGCGCTCTTGTCTCCCGGCCTCGTGGGCGTGCAAGCGAAAGGTCGCTTCTGATGCGCGTGCAGTCTCTGCGGGCGAGCGTTGTTTTCGCTTCGTTCTTCGCGTTCGTCGGCTGTAACGCGGTGCTCGGGATCAGCGAGGATCCGATCTTGCCCGGCGCCGAAAAGGGCGCTGAGGGCTGCACGCTCGACTCGGAGTGTTCGGAGCCTCAGATCTGCCTGTTCGAGAGGTGCAGCCCGCCGTGCGCGGCGGATCGCGACTGTGACGACGGTGAGCGCTGCCTCCGCACGGGAGAAGACGCTTACTGCGCGAAGCACGAGAGTACGGCTTGCGACGGCGAAGGAGCCTGCCCCTCGGGCAGTAACTGCACGGACGGCGCCTGCCGGAACCCTTGCCGAGCGACGAGCGAGTGTCAGGGTGGTCAAGAGTGCGTCGCGGGCTATTGCGTGGGCAGCGACGCCGAGCACGACCCCGCGATCGCGACTCCGTGCGAGGACGGCGCGATTCGCTGCGAGGGTCTGGCGCAGGCGGAGCGCTCCGTCTGCAACGGCGGGGAGTGGGAAGCGGTCGATCCGTGCGAGGGCGGTCAGCTGTGCGACAGCCAGTCGGACCCCTCCGGTGAGTGCGCCGACGTCGAGGACCTTTGCTTCGGCAAGCAGCCGAACGCGTTTAGCTGCAGCGGCTCCAAGCGCACGACTTGCGGGCCCGATCTGGTCACGATCGAGGTCGAAGAGTGCTTGAGCCCGCGCCACTGCACGGAGGGCTTGAAGGGCTGCGCGGAGTGCTTGCCGAACCAGTACCGCTGCGACGGGCACGATCTCCTCGTGTGCAACGCCGAGGCGGACGGCTTCGATTTCGTCGAGACCTGCAGCGACGCCGATCCATGCAACGCCGAGGCGGGCGCGTGCACCAAGTACGCGTGCCTGGCCGAACAGAAGCGGTGCTTGGACGGGCTTCTCCAGGAGTGCAACTCCGACCAGAGCGCGTTCGAAACCGTCGAAGACTGCGGCGAGGGCCTGTGCGACTCGGCGACGCTCACTTGCGACAAGTGCTTGCAGAATACCTCCGTGTGCAAGGCCGACGGTCACACCGTCGTCGCGTGTAGCGAGGACGGGACCTCGGAGACCGAGATCGACTGTAGCGAGACCGATGAGCCGTTCTGCGCGAACGGCGAGTGCACGGAGTGCCTGGCCGCCAGCGACTGTGACGCCGGTTCTTGCACGATCGCGACCTGCAACGGCGGCTCCTGCGGCACCACACCCGTGGGCGCCGATCACGAGTGCGACGGCGAGGCGGGCTACTGTGACGGAAACGGCACCTGCCAGGAGTGCAACGACGAGGACCATTGCCTCCCGACTTCGGGCGAGTGCATCCTCCCCACGTGCGACAATCACGAGTGCGGTGAGACGCCGAAGGGTGCGGGAGAGCGCTGCGCGAACGACACGAAGTACTGCGACGGCGACGGCGCGTGCGTCGCGTGCATCTCGGCCCAGCACTGTGGATCGAAGCAGGTGTGCCGCGCAGGGGCGTGCGTCGACGCCGAGCACATCGTGCCGCTGGGGTTCGACTCGCCGAACGCTTTTACCGGGGGCGACGCGACGCTCGCCGCGAACGAGGTCTATGCGTTCCGCCTCCCCCCGTTGAGCTACCCGGCGAAGCTCGTCAAGTTCGGGTACCACGGGCACCTCGGCACGGGCTCCGTGCGAATGGCGATTTACGAAGGTTTCACCGACACCTTAGGGGACAAGCGACCGACGGGCGCGGCGCTGGCAGAGATCCTGAGCCCGCAGTCATGGGGTGACACGGTGAAGGAGTTCGATCCCTCGCCGCTGAACGTCACCCTCGCGGCGAACAAGGACTACTGGATCGCCATCCGCAGCAATACGGCCCTGCAGATTCGTACCAAGGCCAACAACCAGAGCACGGGCTTTAGCTACGGCGGTCTCGTCGGCTTCGGCGCGATCAACGATTTCGGGTCGCCCTACAGCGGCGTCGACTGGAACATCTTCATCCGAGTGCTCGACACTCAATGACGGCTTCGAGGAGAACTCTATTGAACAGGTCGAACTTGCTTGCCCTGGGTAGTATCGCTGCGCTTGCTCTCTGCGCTCCCAACGCGCGCGCTGATTGCGTGCACCCGCCGGTGATGTTGCCGGCGCTCTCGGGCCCGCCGGTCTGGAAGGGAGCTGCCGGAGCCACCGACTTCCGCCCGGAGCTCCACGACCCGCGCTGGTCGGGCGCGCCCGTGCGCGTGTTCACTGACAGCGTGACGGGCGTAGGCGCCCTCTACAACGGGCAGTATCGCGTCTTGGTTTACGGCTCGACGCTGTACGTGTCGATGCAGGTGATCGCGGACGCCAACGTCGATCCGAGCGATGCGGCGGACGCCGTCTACTTCGGCTTCACGGACGGCCCGGCGCCTGCGACGGGGGCTTACGTCCTTGCGATTCGCCCGAACCGAAGCGGCGCGGCCATTCCGGCGCCTGGCGCCGGCGTGCCGACCGACGCGGCGCTCCCTATCGAGAACGTGGCGACCGACATCAACTGGTACCAGACGACCGACCACACGCAGGCGTCGCCCACCTGGACGCCGCACCTCCAGAACTACCCGTCGTGGCTGACTGACGTCGTCACCTGGAACAACTCGCCAGGCGTCGCGTGGGCAGTCACGTTCAAGGTCGATCTCGCGGTGCTCGGCGCGTCTGGCGCCATGGAGTTCTTCTTCGGAGAGCGCATCGGCAACGGTGGAGGGACCACCTTCAAGCTCGGCAGCTCGGCGCTCGCGCCGACCAACGCGAGCTCCATCGGCGGGGGCACGATCGTCCTCCCCGAGCAGGACACCTGGGTCGATTTCCAGGCTCCCGGCACCGCGTGTACGAGCGGGGTGAGCCTCGCGTACAACCAGGTCGGGGTCTATTCGGGCGGCATGCTGACCAACAACATCCAGGCGTGCGGCGGCGCAGCGACGCCGTGCACTCCGCCGGATGACACCAACACCTTCCGGGCCGAGCTCTCGAACGTGCCGAACGATCTCGGCCCGACCACGCACGCCGTGAGGGCGAAGTTTCGCATCGCCGATTGGGGCTCGACGATCTCGAACTGGAAGTTTGCCCCATGGAAGGACATTCCGGGCTATCCGGCAGGCGTCTTTACCGATCTCACTCTGCCGGCAAACTTCACCTGGTCGTTCACGGCAGGTGGTGGCGGCGTCGGTGACGCGGTGATTCAGTACACGTGTGACGTGCAGGGCACCGACGGCTATTGCCCCAAGCTTTCGAACCCGGACAACTACCATCATCAATGTTTACTGGTCGAGCTCGGCGCTGGGCCGGAGACTCAGACCTTGACGTTTCAGAACGCCGCCGTCTACCGCAACATGGAGTTTCAAGGCCTTTCGACGCTGGAGCGGAAGGCGCGCATCGACGTGAAGGGCCTCCAGCAGTTGCTCGGGCAAGCGGGAGATCGCGACGTCTACTTGCACGTCCAGACGCTGAACATGCCGCCTCACGGCAGAGAGCCCGTGTGGCTACCGAACAAGTCGATGGCGGCGGCGCGCCGCTACGCGGAAAACCCGCCGCCCATTCCTGGCCGACCCGATCGCGGTGAAGGCGGAAACGAGAAGAAGGGCACCGTGGGTAAGGGTGCCGTGCCCGCGAAGCCGGCCGCACCCAAGCCCGTGGCGCCGAAGGTGCCCCCGGCAGCCAAGCCGGTGCCGGACAAGGCACCTCCTGCGGGCAAGCCGGCGGAACCCCAACCCGCTCCCGTTGCTGCGCCGTCACCGGCGCAGCAGAAGTTTCCCAACCCGACCGTGGGGGTCTACGACGTTCCGGTCATGACGCCGAGCCAGGCCCTCGAGTCCGTCTACCCGACCTACAAAGTCTATCCCTATGTCGACACGGGCAAGACCTCGACCATCGACGGTCAGGTCTACAAGGAAGTCGATCCGATGGTGCCCTTCGGTTACTACCTCGAGCACGATGGGCCGCTTTTCGGCTTCACCCACGCGCTCGAGGGCGTAGGCGGGCTCGTCGTGACGCAGGTGGCAAACAATCTCTACCTGGTTCGAGTCGCGAACGAGGGCGCCGTAGAGGTTTCGACCAAGATCAGCGCGGAGGAGAAGCCGAAGGGCGACGCGGAGCCCTCTCAATGCCCGACGTGCCCGCCACACGGTCGCTGCAACTGCGACGTTCCCGGCGCGCCTTCGGCCGGCGGCGGTTGGGTCTTCGCTGCGGTGGCGCTCGGCCTCGTGGCGGCGGGTCGTCGTTCGAAGGGACGCCGAAGTCGACCTTCTGCCTGACGCGTTCAGAACGAAACGTAGAGGCCTCCGACGACCTCTTGGGGCCTTGTCGGAGGCCGTGCCCGGGGACGATGCTGGCTGGGTGTCCCGACGAGCGTGGGCTGGTCGGCTGGTGGAGGCGCTACCCGAACCAGTCGAACTACCCGACGTTCCCCGCTATTACCGACGTCGGCCTGGCCGTGAACAACATCCGTTATGCGCTTCAGATCGGCGTGCACTGCGCCGAATGAGCCTTTGATTCTTGGAGGAGCTTCGTGAGTCGATTGAACCGACTTGGTTTCGGCGCGCTTGCGCTCGCCGGCGTGCTGAGTGGCACCACGAGCGCGAAAGCCGAGTGCATCCACGGTCCCATTACCCTGCCGATGCTGTCCGGGCCTCCCGTCTGGTTCGGTGCACCCGGGGCGACGGATTGGCGTCCTCAGCTGCACGATCCGCGTTGGGTCGGAGCGCCGGTGCGGCTCTTCTCGACCTCGGCGAGCGGCGCGGGAGCGCTCTACGACGCGCAGTACCGGCTGCTTCAGTCGGGCGGCAAGCTGTACGTCTCGATTCAGGTGCTCGCCGATTCGAACGTAGCGGCTACCGACTTCGTCGACGGCGTGTACTTCGGGTTCGTCGAAGGCGGCGTCGGGACGGGCGCGAGAGTGCTCTCCATCGCGCCCAACCGCGGCACATCGGTGCCGGCGCCGGACCCGAGCGTGCCTCGGGACCCCGGGCTCCCGGTGCTCACCGACGCGGGCTTCATCAGCTGGTACGACACCACGAACATCGCGCCGAACCCTCCTGCGTGGACGGCTCATCAGGGAAACCAACCGCCGTGGCTCCAGGACGTCGCGACTTGGAACAACTCGCCGGGCGTGATTTGGGCGATCACGTTCAAGATCGATCTCGCGACGGCAAACAGCCTGAGCACCTCGAAGATCTTCGTCGGTGTCCGGATCGGCAACGGCGCGTCCACGGTGGTTCGCCTCGGCAACTCGGCGCTCGCCGCTACGGAGGCGGCCTCGATCAACAGCGAAACCATCGTTCTGCCGGACGCAGACAGCTGGGTTCCGTACGACGCGCCGGGCACCGAGTGCACGTCCGGAGCGTCTCTCTCCTCCAACGACGTCGGCGTGGTCTCGGGCGCGAATCTCGTGAGCACGATTCAAGCGTGCGGCGGTGAGGGGTCGTCGTGTCCCGCGGCAGGGGTGAAGAACAAGTTCCGAGTCAAAGTCCAGAACGTGGACAACGCGCTGCTCACCGCGCAGTACGCGGTCCGCGCGAACATTCGCTTGGCCGACTTGGGGTCGACTACCTCGAACTGGCAGTTTGCGCCGTGGAAGCAGCTCGACGGCATCTCACCGACCGTGTTCACGGATCCGACCTCGAGCTTTACCTCCCCGACCTGGACTTGGGACACGACGCCCGGCGTGACGCACGGTGAGGCTCGCATCGACTTCGAGTGCACGCCGGCGGAGAACAGCTACTGCCCCCTCCTGACCAACCCCGAGGGTTACGGGGGCGATCCCAGCACGAACCAATGCCTGCTCATCGAACTCGGTCCAGCGCCAGGCTTCCAGGGGTCACTCTCGTTCGCGACAGGAGGCGTCGTCGTTTGCGATCTCGAGTTCGTGGGCCTCACCGATCCTCCCGTGAATGGCAGCGGGGGTGAGGGTGGTGAAGGCGGTGAAGGCGGTGAGGCGACCGGAATCGGTTCCGGCGGGTCGGACGTTGAAGGAGCCGGTTCATCGGAAGGCGGGCAAGGTGCTGACCTAGGCGCGGGTGGCAATCCGGTCGAGGGAGGGGCTGGTGAGAAATCCGAAAAGCCTAGCGCGCGATCCTCCGAGGCTTGCGCGTGTCGTTTCGCAGGCACACCGGCGGCGCCGCGCTTCTCTTTGCTCCTGCTGGCGGCAGCGGCCGCGCTCGTGGTGAGACGCCGCGCTACTCCCTGATCGTCACTTCGACCTGTTCGTAGCCGAGCGAGCGCACGAGCCCTCCGACGACGTGCTTGGCGTTCTCGGACGCCTTCTTCAAGATGCCGGCCTCTTTGGCCGCCTCCACGAGGTTGCGCTCGGCTTCCTGGCGCGCGCGCGTCTCGAGGTTTTCTTGCCGCTTCGCGAGCACGCCGGTGCGGCGCGTGTGGACGTAGGTCTTTTCGTTGTCGAGCTCGGTGTGAAAGATCTCCGCCTGGGGCAAGGTGATGCGCGCGGTCTTCTTCTCGGGGTCGACCACGATGTCCGAAGCGTCGAGCTTGTTCAGGTCGACCCCCGCGCTGACGTCCGCGACCGCGACGAGCAAGATGGCGTCCTCGCTCTCGAACAAGCCGAACAGCTGCGACTGCTTCTCGCTGAGGTCGATCACGCGCTCCATGTGGAACGACGTGCTCTCGAGCCGCGCGAGGTCGCGCACCGCGATCAAGAGGTTCGGGGTCGGGCGAACGATGGTGACCGAGGAGCTGATCGGCGGGATGGCGGGGACCGGCGGCGCTGCGCACCTCCGCGCGCCGGCGATCGCGCCGAGCAAGAACAGTACGAGAACGCCGGCGATGGACCAACGTGCGACGATGCTCGACGGCGAGCTCGGACCGGGGTGAGCGCTCGGACTCTTCGGTTCCTCGGCCATGAACGGAAGGATAGCGCAGGTCCGGGGTGTTGCGCTCGAGCGGCCATCAGGGCTCTTTGCGCTGCGATTCATCGCAGCGGGCTCTCCAGAACTTCTCGAACTCGCCGAGGGAGGGTTCTCCTTCGGTCAGAGACTGGAGCGCATGAAACGCCCCGGCACAGTTGCCGCGCTGCATCTCGAGGAAGAAGATGCGGCTCCAGCGCCAATCCGCCTCACCGAAGCGAGCCGTCGAGCGGAGCTGTGACAGCGCGTCCTCGGTGCGGCCCGCCTTCGCCCAGCGAGCGGTCAGCTCCTGCTCCGCGTCGTCGCTCCCGAGCGCCATCCCGGCGTAGAGTTGCTTGGTATCCGCCTGCTCGGGGTTCGGGGCAGCGCCGGCGACCACGTCTCTGGTCGCGACGTAACCCAGGTAGAGGAGCGGCAAGATCGGAAGCGCGAGGTAACGCAGCGAGCTTCGCGGAGCCCTTGGTCGCTGGTAGTCGGGGGTCTTGCCGGCCTCGAGCAAGCGGTCGTACAAGCTCGCGTGAGAGTGCGAGCGCAGCACGGCGGGCGCGAGGTTCGCGCGGTAGAGCGCCTCGAGCGCCGCGGCGTAGCTCGGCTCCGAAGCTCGATGTGCCTCCCGATCCGAGCTCTGCTCGAGTCTCCGGTTCCAGACACCGTACGAGAAGAAGAGCAGCGTGGTGGCGGCGGTCCCGTACACGAGGCCGTGAACCGAGCCGCCCTGAGCGTAGAGGACGCCGACCACGAGCGGCAGCGTGGTGAGCTGGCCGAGGACGTGAGCGATCTTCTTCGCGCCCGACTCGCGCAAATGAACGATTTCGTGGGCGGCGACGGCCTCGAGCTCGGTGTCGTCGAGGACGTCGAGCGCGCGACGCGTGAAGAGCACCCAGCCGAGCACCGGGAGGGCGGCGGCGTTGGCGCGACCCCACTCGAGCTCGAACGCGCGCGGAGTCGAGCGGCCAACGCTCCGCGCCGCCCTCGCGACCGCATCCTCGGCGCGCTTCGAGGCTGGCAGAAGCAGACCGAGCTCCCGCGCGAGGAGCGCCGTGGCGCCGAGGCCGATGAGGACGAGAGCGACGCCGGCCAGGATGGTGCCGAGCGCGATCCCGAACGGCTCATCACCCAGATCGGTGATGAGCACGGCGGCGAGCACCCACACGAAGGGAAAGAAGAGCAGCGAGACGCCGAGCGCTTCGCGCAGGTGGCTCCGCGGAGGCGCGAGGGCGCCGAGCTTCACGTCGAGCGCGAGGCGCGGCCACCAAGCGAAGGTCGCCGCGATCACGGCCGCGAGCAGGCCGAGCAGCGGCGCCCCGACGCCGGCGAGCGGCCGCGGCACCGGCGGGTTTTGCACGGCGAGCGCGGCGACGAAGGCGACCCCGACCGCGGCGAAGCTCATCATGCCACGGAGCGGCCAGAGCGAACGCGCCCGCTCGGTCCAGTGGACTCTCTCGAAGCGCCGCGCGTAAGCGAGCGCGAGCGCGTGGAGGGACCAGGTGAGCGCGAGCGTCAGCGCCGCCACCAGGAGCAGGCGGATCCCGACGTTGACGAGTCCCACCCAGACGGGTAGCGGCGAGGCGCCGGGCGAGCTCACCCGGGCACGACCCGGAAGCCGACCCAGAACGATTTCACACCCACCGGAGTGGTGGCGACGTGCTCGAGCTTGCCGTCCGCGCCGATGCGGAAGCTCGCCACGTTGTTCGAGTCCTGGTTGCCGACCAGGAGCAGCTTGCCGTTCGGGTGAATGGCGAAGTTGCGCGGCGTCGAGCCGCGGCTGCTCTCGAAGCCGATGGGGGAGAGCTTGCCCTCGGGCCCGACCGCGTACGTTCCGAGCGTGCTCTGGTCACCCGCGCGATTGGTCGCGTAGAGGTATTTGCCGTCGGGCGTGAGGTGAATGTCCCCGCCCGACTTCGCGCCCGAGTAGCCCGCGGCGGTGTTCGAGATGGTCTCGAGGTCGACGAGCTTGCCAGCGCCGGCGTAGCTGAACGAGGAGACGGTGCTGTCGAGCTCGTTCACGACGTACGCGCGGTCGCCGCTCGGCGAGAAGGCGAGGTGACGCGGCCCTCCGGCGCGCGCGACGGAGGGAGGCTCGTTCGCGCCGAGCTTGCCCGTGGCTTTGTCGAACGTAAGCTGGGAGATCGTATTCGAGCCGAGGTTCGGGACGAAGGCGAAGCGTTCGGCAGGGTCGAGCAC
>JAEZYO010000434.1 GCA_023419055.1 Pseudomonadota bacterium
ACGATGGGGACCGTCACGTGGAGTTCTCGCTCGACCCGCTCACGCAACTCCAAGGCGAGGAGTGAGTCGAACCCCATGACGGTGAGAGGCTCGTCCCGAGCGACCTTCGTCGCCTCGAGGCGCAAGACGCGCGCCACCTGTTCGCACAGGTAGTCCTCGAGCGCCTTGATCCGCTCGTTCTCGGGGACGGCGAGGATCCGGGCGATCGTGGCGCCGTCATCGGCATCGACCACGGCTAGCTTCGCTACATCTTTGAAGAGCGAGCCGCGCGCTAGCGTGGAAGATGATGCGAGAGCGCGCGACCAATCAACGCGCACCACGCCGGCCTGCACGCGCCGGCCATCTACGAGCAACTCCTCGAGTGCATCGAGGGCTTGCGCAGGCTCGAGACCGAGGACGCCGTGCGCTTCCCGGATTCGCGACGCCGTCTCACCAGCAGTCACCGCCATTCCGACCTCACTCCAAGGGCCCCAGTTGACGCTTAGCGCCGGTAGCCCCAGCTGGCGACGCTGGCGAGCTAGCGCATCCAAGAATGCGTTCGCTGCCGCGTAGTTCCCCTGCCCCGCCGCACCGAACAGCGCGGCTGTCGAGGAAAACATCACGAAGTAGTCGAGCTTCCGGGTGCGCGTCAGCGCATGCAGTGTCCACGCTCCGTAAACCTTCGGCGCGAACGTGCGCTCGAATCGTTCCCAGGTCTGCTGGACCAAAACGCCGTCTTCGAGCACGCCCGCCGCGTGCACCACGCCTCGTAGCGGCGGCATGGTCGCGTCGATTCGTTCCAGCACTTCGCGCAGGTCCTCCTCCTGCGCCACGTCGCCAGCGAACACCTGAACCTCGGCGCCCAAGGCGCGAAGCTCGTCGAGCAGCCGTGCGCCCTCCTCGGAGGGCACACGGCGGCGGCCGAGGAGAGCGACGTGCCGCGCACCCCGCTCGACCATCCAGCGCGCAACCTGCAACCCAAGACCTCCGAGACCGCCGGTGACCAGGTGCGTGCCTCGAGACTCGAAACGCAGCGGCGCAGCCGGGCGGTGGCGATCGACCCCGGTGAGTCGCCCGATCCAGCGTCCGTTGTCGCGAAGGGCAACATGGTCTTCGCCGTTCGACTCCAAGATCTCGTTCGCCAGCTCGGCCGCGTCCGTAGCTGGGGTCGACGGCAGATCGACGAGCCCACCCCAAAGTTCAGGGTGTTCCTGGGCGATGCTGCGTCCGAGCCCCCAAAGGGTCGCCTTCTCCGGGGCAATCGAATCACTCGAGGCAACGGCCTGCGCTCCCGATGTCACGAGCCAAAGCCGGGCTTCACCACCGGGTGAGGAAGAGGCCAAGAACTGGGTCGCAAGAAGTGCACTCCGGCAAACGGTCGCTTGGAACTGTCGGAGCGCGTTCACGTCCAGTTCACTTGCAGCGAGAGAAGCTCCCGCCAGGTGAATCACTCCCCGTAGCGGCAGGTCGGACCGCACTTCAGCAAGTCGCTGGACGAATTGTTCGGGATCTTCATCCGCTCCAGGGGCCGGCACTGCAACGCATCGGTCACCGTGGCCTTGGAGATGCTCAGCAAGGCTTGCCTGGAGCTCTGTGGGACCGCCGATCAGGATCCAGGCTCCTGCCGGGGCCGCCGCCGCTTTGGCGAGAGGCCGAGCCTCGGGGCGCCACTCGAGCTTGTAGAACGGCTCGAGCGCTGACGCGCGAAGTCGGCGTAGCGCCTCGACGCTCGTGCGTCGTACCTCGAAGCCACTGAGCTCCGCGGCTAGCGCCCCCTGATTATCGTAGAGGGTGATGTCCGCACGAATGCTCGCGCCGGTTCCTTCCACCTCTCGGACGCGCACGTGGCTCCAGAGCTCGCGCTCGATCGGGGCGTGCAATCGCACTGTCTCCACTCCGACGGGAAGATACGTCGCGCTCTCTCGCTCTCCCTGACTCGCGAGCAGCGCGGCCGCATGCACATGAAAGCACCCGTCCAGGAGGGCCGGATGCACGACGAAGCCGGGGGTTCGAGCACCCGCAGGCAGACGCACCTTGCCGACTGCTTCGCCCACCCCCGTCCAAACCTCGTCGACGGCCTGGAAGGAGGGCCCGTATTGGATGCCTAGCTCAGCGAGCTGCGCGTAGAGCGCTGATCGCTCGACACTAACGGCGCAGCGCGCACGCGAGTCCGCTAGTGCTCCAGGATCACTCGGCTGCGACTTGGTCGATGCCAAGCTCAGGGTCGCGGTCGCATGCGTCACCCAGGACGACGTCGAGGTATTTCCTGACTTGCTGCACAAACGCGCTTCCAGCTTTCCCGCGCCGTCCGGGGTCAAGACCACCTGCACGGGGGTTTCTTCCGTCTGTTTCAGAACGAATGCCGCGTGCAGCTTGAGATTCGACAGAGTCGGGCGCACGACTCCGAGGGTTTGCTCAGCGGCTCCGATCAGCGCGTCCACGTACGCGCTCGCCGGCAGCACGGCTTCGCCGAAGATGGTGTGGTCCCGAAGAAACCCAAGCTCCTCGACGCTCAGGTCGACCTCGAACACCGACGACTCCATCGCAAGCGGCAAACGCGCGCCGACGAGCGGCCGCGCGACGGGCTCGCGACTCGAACTGCTCCTCCGAACCCCCGTCGCCCCGGGTGCGGTCGGAGATGACGCCGGCGGAGCGTCGGCGCCAGGGTCGGCCAACATCGCGAGCACTTGCGGCAGGTCGTCACTGCCGCTGCCATGGCGACGGCACACGTAGAACCGCGTCGAGGTCGGGCTGAACTTACTCTTGAACGTGAAGTTCCCGTCCCCGTTCAGGATGTTGCGCTCATGGAACATCTTGAGCACGTCCTGCACGCCGGCGTCCGCGTTCGGATGCTCCCCAAGCTGTGTGCCGAAGGTGGCGCCCAGGCTGTAGTAGAAGATGCCCTCGCTCTTGAGCAAATCGAGGATGGTGGTGATTCCGAACTCGAGCGCGCCCGACGGCATCTTCGCTCGATAGAACTCGAGATCCATCACCCATCCCCGCCTCGCCTCGACCGGCGACAGGAGAATCACGGCGTCGAGCTCGTCACCCCGCCGGACGAGGAACAGGCGATATCCGTCCTCGAGACTGCCCGACAGGATCTCGCCCTTCAGAAACGCCTCGAAGGGAGCCTTCTTGCCCTTGCGCACGATCCAGTCGTCCATCAACGCAACGATGGCTCGATCGATCGTGGGATCGGCTCCGGCCCGGTACTCGAGCGCCGAGACGTTTCCCAGGTTCTTGTACGAGTTCACCTTCGAGCGTAGGCCCCTCGCGGCACTTCCTTGCAGGGTAAACGCGCGAAGGTCGCCCAGCCGCTGCCAAACGCCAACGGGCGTGGTCGCGAACCCCTGCGATCGAAGGCTGTCCACCTTGTCATCCTCTGCGAAGATCGTGAGATCCAGGCCGTTGGACGCCGCGTAGGCATTGAGCTCGGCTAGCGCGCGATCGAACGCTCCGTCGTCGCCGAGATAGATCGAGACAACGACCGAGTTCCCTTTCTGGTTCAGAAAGAATGCTGCATCGCGCGTCGAGGTGAAGAACACGAGCTTTGCCGTGACCCGCCGATTCACGGTCATGACACCGTCGTCGGGGCACGCGCTCACCATCGCTCGAAGGCGTGGGCCCAGCACAGGGTCCTTTCGTGCCTCGACCTCGGAAAGCACCAGCGGGGCGCGGGCCGTCGTGGTCGTTTGAGCCGGCTCGGGGGAAGTTTCGACCCAATAGCGCTCGCGTTGGAAGGCGTACGTAGGAAGGGTCACCCGCCGGCGCGTGTAGTCGCGATCGAGGCCGCGTCCCTGGATCGGCACACCGTGCACGTACAGCGAGGCCACGCTTCCGAGCAGCTCCTCCCACTCGCGGCCGGGTCGTAGCGACGGCAACCAAGTTCCGTATCCCTGCTCGACGCAGCGCTTTCCGAGGCCGATCAGGACCGGTTTGGGACCCGCCTCGACGAACACGTCGCAGCCAAGTTCGCGCGCCGTTCGAACGCCTTGCGCGAAGCGAACAGACTCCCTGAGGTGACTTCGCCAATAGGCGGGACTCGTCAGCTCCTCGCCCACGACCTTGCCCGTCAAGTTCGAGATCACTCGGAGCCGCGGCGCCGAGCGTTTCACGGAGCTCACTTTGGCTTCGAACACGTCGAGGATGGGATCCATCAACGACGAATGGAAGGCGTGCGAGACCGCGAGCATCGTGCCCTGAACGCCGGAAGCGTCGAGGTCGCGCAACAACACGGCAACCTCCGGTTTTGCGCCAGAGACCACCACGCGATCGGGCGCGTTGTACGCGGCGATGGCCAGGTTCATCCCTCTCCCAGCGATGGCGCGCTCGACCTCTGCGGCGTGGGCCGAGAAGGCCGCCATGGCACCGTCGAGCGGAAGCGATTGCATCAACCGCCCCCGAGTCGCGATCAGATCCAACGCGTCATCGAGCTCGAAGACGCCGGCAAGACAAGCGGCCACGTACTCGCCCACGCTATGGCCGAGCGTCGCGTAAGGCTCCACACCAAAGGACCGCCAGAGCTCGGCGAGCGCGTACTCGACGGCGAAGAGCGCCGGCTGAGCGTACTCCGTGCGTTCGAGGCGTCGCTCCGCGTTCACATCGCCAGGTTCCGCGAAGAGGACGGAAAGCAGCGGTTCGGGGAGGAGCGTGTCCAGTCGGGCCGCGCAGCGATCCAGCGCGCGTCGGAACGTGGGCTGCGTCTCGTAGAGCGTCCGCCCCATTCCGACGTACTGCGCACCCTGCCCCGTAAAGAGAAATGCGACCTTGCCACTCGCACGCCCCTTCACCCGACCTCGCCGAATTTCCGGAGCCGCACGCCCGGCCGCGACAGCCTCCAGCTGTTCGCGCAGGTGCTCGTTGGACGACGCGAGAAGCGCCAGCCTTTCGGGGAAAGGAGCGCGCCCGACGTTCGCCGTGAAGCAGACATCGGCAAGCGAATCCGCAGTCCCCTCGAGATGACGAGCGTGGTTTGCCGCGAGCTCGGCCAGTGCTCGCTCGTTCTTGGCCGCTAGCGTGAAGAGATGCAAGGGACGCTCGACGCCCGCGGGAGGAGCCTGCACGAGCGGCGGCTCCTCGACGATCACGTGCGCGTTCGTGCCACTCAAGCCGAAGGAGCTCACCCCAGCGAGCCGGGGCCCGGCCGAGGCCGTCCAGGGCTCGAGCGCGGTCGGGATCGTGAAGGGCCCAGCATCGAGGTCGATATGCGGGTTGACGCTACGCAGGTGCAGGTGTGGTGGGATCGCCCGCTTCTGCAGCGAGAGGATCACCTTCATCAGCCCTGCAAGACCTGCGGCGGGCTCGAGGTGACCGATATTCGTCTTCACCGAACCGATCGTCAGCGGCTTGTCGCTGCTACGCCCAGCGTTTCGGCCGAGCACGGCGCCAAGCGCGCGGAGCTCGATGGGGTCCCCCAAAGCCGTCCCCGTTCCGTGCACTTCGACGTAGCTCACGTCCTTCGGATCGACTCGCGCCGCAGCGAGCGCGGCCTTGATCACGGCCTGCTGGGCTTGACCGTTCGGCACCGTGAATCCGCTGCTCGGTCCATCGTGGTTCACAGCCGAACCGCGAATCAGGGCGCGGATCCGGTCACCGTTCGCGAGCGCGTCGGAGAGGCGCTTCAGAACGAGCACGGCGCAGCCTTCGCCGCGCGTGTACCCGTCTGCGCGAGCGTCGAACGTCTTGCAGCGACCGTCCGGGGCGAGCGCACGCGCCTTCGAGAGGAAGATGCTGCCAATCGGCGAGAGCATCAGGTGAACGCCGCCGACGATGGCCACGTTACACTCACGCGAGCGCAGGCTCTGGCAGCCGAGATGCGTGGCAACCAGCGACGACGAACACGCCGTATCGATCGGAACGCTCGGCCCCTGAGCTCCCAGGAAGAAGGAGAGCCGCCCCGCAGCGTAACAATAGGCGTTGCCGGTCCCGGTGTAAGCGGTCACCGACTCTGCGGGTGCCGAGCGCACCTGTAGCTTGGCGTAGTCGTCCGCGCCGATGCCGATGAAGATGCCTGCCTCGCTACCGCGGAGCTCGAGCGGGTTCTGGCCCGCGTTCTCCAACGCTTCCCACGTCACCTCGAGCAGCAGGCGGTGTTGCGGATCCAAACTCACCGCTTCGCGCGGCGAGATGTTGAAGAACTGAGGGTCGAACGCGTCGACGCTGTCTAGGAACGCACCGTGCCGGCTGTACATCTTTCCCGGCGCATCTGGATTCGCGTCGTAGAACGCGTCTACGTCCCAACGGCTTTTCGGGATTTCGGTGACGGCGTCGGTCCCGGCTTCGAGCAATGCCCAGAACGACTCGGGATCGACCACGCCCCCGGGAAACCGGCACCCCATGCCCACGACGGCAATGGGCTCCGCCGCAGCCGACTCTACGCGCTCGAGCTTACTCTCGAGCTCCATGCACAGGAGCTTCAAGCGAGCCGGAGAGAAGCCGGCGATACGCTTCGCGAACTCGCTCACAGGCTACCCTCCGCCATGCGCTGCGCCAGCAGTCGTTCCACGTCGCTTTCGGACAGGTTCGCAATGTCTTCGACGATGTTCGTCTGATTCATGTTGTCGTCTACTCGCTCGTCCGAGGTGGCTAGGACGAGCACGTCGCTCAAGAGGTACGCAGCGAGTGAGGCAATGGTCGAGTGCTCGAACAGCGCAGCGACCGGCACCTCTCGCCGTAGCGCCGATTGCAGCCGGTTCTTCAAGTCCAGGGCGAGGAGCGAGTCGAGGCCAAGCTCGAACAATCCCTGCTCGAGCTCGGGCAGCTCTGCGTCCGTAAACCCCATCACTCTCACGACCTCTTTTTGGATGCTGGCGCAAAGGAGCTCATAGCGCTCTCGCGCAGGAGCTTCCTCCAGCACCTTTCCCAGGTTCACCCGTCCTGGGTTCGCCTTCGTGTCGACCAGCTCCGAAGCCCACGGCGCCTCGAGCATCTCCGAATAGGCGGACCGTAGCAGTTCCCAGTCCGTCTTCATGACTCCCGCCTGCGCCGAGGAGCCCGTCAACAAGCGCTCGAGGGCGTCGAACATCTGCGCAAGGTCGATGCTCATGATGCCGCGACGGCGCCAGAGCTCGAAGACCGCCTTTCCCTCGGCCGTCGCACCGAAGCCCGCGTTCGCGATGGGGCCCCAGTTCACTGACAGGCACCGCACGCTCCCGCGACGCGAGACGTCGTGAGCGAGGCCGTCCATGAACGCGTTCGCCGCCGCGTAGTTGCCCTGGCCCGCGGAACCGACCAGCGCCGCGCCGGACGAGAAGAACACCAGAAACTCTGCACCGTGCGCGTGACAGATTTCCTGCAAGAGGAAGCTGCCCGCGACCTTCGGCGGGAGCACGACGTCGAAGGACGCCGGCGTGGTCAGCGCCAATGGATTGACGAGGCCCTTGCCCTCCGAATCCTTCCAGGCCGATGCCGCGTGGAAGACACCACCCAGGGGCGGTCCGGCCCGCAGATGCGCCGAAAGCGTTTCCACCCCTGCTTCGCTCGAGATATCCACGGACGGAACCGCGACCGAAGCTCCCTTCGCCTCGAGCTCGCGGATGGCGTCAACGCGCCGCTTCAGCGGGGGCTCGGAGAGGCTCGACCACTGCTCGCGATCGGGAACCTTCGTCCGCCCGACCAGCGTCAAGTGCCGCGCGCCCTTGGCAACCAACCACCTCGCGACTTCCAGGCCCAGGCCCTCTAGACCTCCCGTGACGACGTAGTTCCGATCGGGACTTACCGCGATCGGCGCGTTTGCCGCAGCCTGCTGACGAACCAGGCGCGCCACGTATCGCTCACCGCCGGCGTAGGCGACCTGATCTTCGCGGTCTTCCGCAGTCACGGCGGCGAGCAACTGATTGGCGCTTTGTTCCGCGCTAGCGAGGGGGTCGAGATCGACCAAGCCGCCCCACAGATCCGGGTGCTCCGCTGAACACGTACGACCGATGCCCCAGAGCGGAGCTTGCGCGAAGGCACGGCGCGTTACGCCTTCGGCCGGTGCAATCACTCCACGGGTTGCGAACCATACACGCGGGCGTCGACCGCGGAGCTTGGCGAGTGCTTGAATCAACTGCACGGCGCTTCGTGCGCCCAAGTATTGGTCTCCGGCGAGCGACAGCGTCGTCGTTTGGTCCGGTCGCGTCGCATCCAGGCTCCACAGGTGAAACACCCCGCGAAAGTCCGCATCGGCAGCTCTCGAGACTCGCTCGATCAGGGACGCAAACGCGCGCCCAGAAACGTCCTCTGTCTCGCTGCAGACGGCAGACATGAGCTCGTCAGCCGGGACGAGAACGCAGGTGTGCCCTGCAGTTCTCATCGACTCGGCCTGCCGCGCTGCCACACCACCGCGATCTGCGAGAAACAGCCAGGTTCCCGGCAGGAGCTCGTGGTGTCCCTCGGGTTCGCGCGGCACCCAGGAGAGCTCGTACAACCAGTCGCGAACATCTTCTCCCTCGGCACGTTCGACGCTCTTCACGTCGGACCGTGTCGAGCGCGACTCTGCGCGCTCTACCCAGAAGCGCTGGCGTTGCCAGGGGTACGTCGGAATCGCGACGCGCGGAGCCTTCTGCGGGTGCACACCGCGCCAGTCGATGTCGCAACCCGCAACGTAGAGGCTGGCAAGCGCCTTTCGAAGCGTCTGGCGCTCCGATTCATCGCGACGCAGGGAAGCAACGATCGTGGCGTTGCCCAGTAGGCCAGACGTCGCTACAACGGGCAGAGCCAGCACTGGATGCGGCCCCACCTCGAGGAAAGCGCGCTGGCCCGACGTGAGCGCAGCCTGTACGGCCTCGCCGAATCGCAGAGGGCTCGAGTTGTTGACGGCCCAGTACGCGGCGTCCAGGCTGCGCCCATCGAGCACAGTACCCGTGACGGACGAGATGAAGGGGACGCTCGACGGGCCTGGCCTTAGCCCTGGGAGAGAGTCTGCGGACCGCGGGCGACACACGAGACAGACCGCGTCGCCTAGCGTCAGCAC
>JAEZYO010000453.1 GCA_023419055.1 Pseudomonadota bacterium
CCGCTAGAGTGCGGCTCCATGAGGCGTGGCTTCGCGTCCGTGGCGTGCGTGTTCATCGCGGCCCCCGTGCTCGGCGGCTGCAAGGGCTCCGCCCCCGAGAAGTCCGGCCCCGCCAAGGCGTCGTCTCCACTGCCGGTCGCTTCCGCGCCGTCCAGCGCTCCGCCCGCGCCGAGCCCGACCGCTGCGCCCGCCGCCTCGACCGATCGCGCTCGAGCAGTGCTCGACGCCTGGCTCGCGGCGCAAAACGAGCACGACTTCGCGCGCTACTCCACCCTGTACGCCGACCGCTTCTCGGGCATCAAGCGCGTCGGCAAGCACACCGCCTGGTTCAACCGGAAGACCTGGCTCGACGATCGCAAGAGCATGTTCAAGCCCTCGGTGAGCGTCGCCGTGTCCGACGTCACGATCAAGAACCTGGGCAAGACTTCACGCGTCGTCTTCACGCAAACGTTCACGTCGGGTTCCTTCAAGGACGAGGGCCGCAAGGAGCTCATCCTGACCGAGCAGGGCGACAAACTCCTGATCTCACGTGAAGAGATGCTCGTCTCCAACGTCGCCGGCAAGGCGACGGCGAACGGCGCGACGACCAGCGAGCGCTACGCCGTCCACGACGGCCTCATCGTCCTCGAAGCCAACGCTCCGGCGGAGGGACTGCGCGCGCTCGAGCTCACGAACGATTTCGTCGTGACGCGCCCGCTCGACACCGATCGCCTCGAGCCGCGGCTGCGCGCTCGCGTGGGGCAGTCGTTCGACCTCGTGAGGCCCGACGGCACGCTGTGTTCGGCCAAGATCGAGCGCCTGGCGATGCGGATCGAGGCGGTCCCCCACTTCGGGATGGTGAACACGTGGCGGGGCGTCGGGGACTCCGCCGGAGGGCCGAAGGCGCCGGCTCGGGAGATCGCGCTCGCGCTCTGGGACATGGTGAGCGCGGACCGCCGCTACCTCGTCGGCGTCCTCGATCAGCGTTGCTCGAAGGCTCCGCTCGCCTTCCCTACGGGAACCGCGCCCAAGGTCGTGCCCGCTTCGGCTCCGTTCGCCAGCACGGCGGACCTCGCTCGCGCGGAGTTCCGAAAGCTCCCCGAGTACCTCGCCACCGAGAAGGAGTTCCGAGCCGAGGTGAAGAGCAAGAAGCGTTGGGACGAGTTCGAGGCCGAGGTCGAGGAGACCGCCTTCACGCTCTCGCCCACGCGCGAGCTCGTCGTGCGCTCCGTCGTCGCGGGCGAGAACGGCCTGGCGGCTTGTGGCGCGTTCCTCGGCGTGCTCTCTGCCGTTTTCGAGTTCGACACGAGCCAGGCGCCGCCACGCCTCGTGAAGAGTACGGTGCTCGAAGAGTCACAGGGCGTAAAACCGGTGTTCTTGCTCGACTCCGATCGCGACGGCCACCACGAGATCCTGAGCGCTCCGAGGGATCTCGACCAAGAGGTCGTGCTCTACGAGCTCGAGAGCGCGGGGGTCGAAGCGAACGGCTTGTTTTCGATCGCGTACATGGATTGCCCGTGTTGAGGTTTCGCTGAAACAACTCGACGAGGAGAGGCGGTCGACCTGCTCGAGCTCTTACGCGCTCGGGTTCGACCAGCGGCCTTGAGTCGAGCGGCGTTTCGATCGTGCCCAAGGCTCGCCGCGCCGAGCTCCGCTCAGCGTGCGGCTCCGGCGATCGCCGCGTCGACCTCTCGGCGTGCGCCGGAGAAATAGTCGTTCGGAGCGAAGCCGACGAGTCGCCGGAACACTCGGTGGCACTGAGCATAGCTCCCGAAGTCTGCGCCGAGCGCCGCGTGGCTGAACGGCTGCCCGGCGTCGACGAGCCTCACGAACTCGATCAAGCGCAGCCGAGCTCGATACTCCGAGAGCCTGACCCCCCAATCGCGGTGGAAGTAGCGGCTGAGCTGGGTCGGGTTCGCGCCGAGTCGATCGGCGATCTGCACCTCCGACCAGGCGCGTTCGACCTTCAAGACCTCGAGCGCGCGGCGGCTGAGCACGTGAACGCTCCCGAACCGCGGAGCGACCGCGGCGAAGAACCCTGTGAGCTGCGCCTCGACCGCCGTGGTGTCCCTGAGCTCGCCGAGCGCCGCCAGCCGAGCCTCGAGCGAGTCGACCTCGGAGGGCTCGAGCCGAGCCCTGACGCCCTGAGCGCAAGAGTAAGAACCGCCCAGATGCGCCGACAGGGCCCGGTTCAGCGCCACGACGTAGAGCTCGAGATCCGGGCTGGCCTCGAGTAGCTCGTGATCTTGGCCGGGTTGGAAGAGCAAGACGTCACCGCGAGCAACGCCGAGGCGGTGTCCGCCGACGCCCAGCACGGCGGAGCCGCGGAAAACGACGTTGAGCTCCGTCTCCTCGTGAAAGTGCCGCGGACGCCAGAAGCTCGGCTGGTGTCGCCAGGTCTGCGCTCGACGCCCGGGAAGCATCGGAAAGGGCTGGAACAACGCTCCGCTGCCGGATCGCACGGCCCTTAGCCTAGCACTCGCTCGAACCGCAGAAGTGGCAAGAGATGAGATGCGAGCGCCGGGCGGCCCGGTCCAAGGTGCCGTCATGTCGCGGAACGCAAGAAGCGCCCTCTCTCTTCTCCTCGCTTGCCTCGGGTTCTCGTGCGACGACGGCGGGCGAAGCACCGGGGGCACTGGCGGCGCGACGAACGGAGCCGCAGGGGCTCATGGCCTCAGCGCAGGCGGAGCTGGGTCGTCGGCGAGCAGCGGCGGCACCGCTTCCGGACCTGCGGGAGGCGCTCCATCGGGCGGCTCCGACGCTCCCGGCGGCAGCCCCGCCTCGGGCGGCGGCGGCACGACGAGCACCGGAGGAGCCGGCGCCGGCGGCGGTCAAACCTCCGGGTACACGCTGCTCTTCCGCGACGACTTCGACACGCTCGATCTCACGCGCTGGCAGCTCATGACCCACTCTTGGGATACCAACCTCGCGCTGTTCGGCTCGGAGTCGGTGAGCGTGGCGGACGGCCAGCTCGTGCTGAGCCTCTTGCCGGCGCCCGAGGGCACCGTCGACTCGACGAACGCGCCCAAATCGTTCCTGGGCGCCGAGGTCCGCTCCGTCGACACGCTGACTTACGGTCGTGTTCGAGCTCGCGTCCGCTTCGCGAGCGGATCGGCGGTCGTCTCTTCTTTGGTCACGATCTACACCCCCTGGCCCGCCGATGACTGGAACGAGCTCGACATCGAGGTCCTGGGAAAGGCGCCCGTCTCCACGCAGTTCAACGCCATGGTCTACCTGGGGGAGCCCGTCATCCCTCCAGCCACTCAATCCGTCTCGCCGACGCAGTTCCCCCAGAAGGTCGATCTCGGCTTCGATCCGAGCGCCGACTTTCACGTCTTCGAGATCGAGTGGACCCCCGAGAGCGCGAGATTCGTCGTCGACGACGTCGTCACTCACACCTGGACGGAGCACATCGAGCGGATGAAGCTCGCGCAGAACGTGCTCCTGACCATCTGGGCTTCGTCGAGCGCTGCGTGGGCCGGCGCCGTGACGGCCGAGACTGGGACCGCAAAGGCCTACTACGACTGGGTCGAGCTCTATCGATTCGATCCCTGAGGATCACGGTGGGAAAGACTCCAGACCGGCCAAGATTGTCCGAATTTGTGCCACGTGTGCCGCACGGGCAAGCGCTCCGCGGCGCTAAACTCCAGAGTTTTCGGGCTCCAGTCACGGAACAACGTTTGCTTCATCAGGGTTCGTTGTGGCACTTCGCGTACCGACCGAGCTTTGGGCAGCCTCGTTGCTGGCGATGTTGGGTGTGGCCCCTGTGGCTTGCGGCGGGCGAGGCGAAGAATCCGGGGCTGACGACACGCCCGACAGTGGGACGATAGAGCGCGGAACAGCGGGCGCCAGCGGAACGAGCGGAAGCGGCTCCGGCGGGACGAGCCAAGGGACCGGCGGGACGAGCCAAGGGACCGGCGGGACGAGTCAAGGGACCGGCGGTGCCGGAGCAGGCAACCCGTTTCCTTGCGAGTCGCCGACACCGCTCCTGGATGCGAGCACCGGTTTCCTCATTTGCGCGAACGGCGTCATCGTCCGACCCGTCGTGGCTCAATGCCCGTCAGCGCTCCCGCGCCCTGATGAGGTCCCGAACTACGAGCCCGAGAGCGACACCTGCCGCTACGACTCGGACTGTACGGCGGGAGCACACGGTTACTGTGCGCGCACCCCAGGGTACCCCTACTTCAACCGCTGCGTGTACGGGTGCGTGCAAGACGCTGACTGCAACGCAGGGCAAATTTGCCTGTGCGGCGATCCAGTCGGTAACTGCATGTTAGCGACCGATTGCACGTCCGACGCCGATTGCGGCACCGGGCTGCATTGTGCGGGAGTCGTGGGCGATTGCGGCGCCGTGATCTTCGCGTGCCAGACCCGAGCCGATACGTGCGCGACCGATACCGACTGTACGCCGAATACGTGTAGGGTCGATGTCGATGCGGGCGGGCGCGCTTGCGATCCCGACGCGATAGCTTCTCCGCCCGGCACATGCGGGGGCGGGCGCCCGTTCCTCGTCGGCGACCTCTGGCGCGTCGCAGGAGTGAGCGAACGCTCCGACTGGTGCGCGAAAGAGATCCGTCCGTCGCTCGATCTCGACCCGAGCCTCCGCGCGCGGCTCTCGGCGGACTTCCTGCGCGCAGCCCAGCTCGAGCACGCCTCCGTCGCCGCGTTCAGCCGCTTCTTGCTCGAGCTCCTGGCCCTCGGCGCCCCCGCCGAGCTCGTGGCCGAGACCATCCGCGCACTCGACGACGAGCGCCGTCACGCCGAGCTCTGCTTCGCGCTGGCCTCCGCTTACGCCGGCCGGAAGCTCGGCCCGGACGAGCTCGACCTCTCCGGCGCCCTACCCGCTCCGAACCTCGAGCACTCCGTCCGGACGGCCCTGCTCGAGGGCTGCGTCGGTGAGACGGTGGCAGCGCTCCAAGCCGCCGAGCTCAGTGAGCGGGTGGCCGATCCGGTCCTGCGCTCTGCGCTCGCTGGGATCGCGACCGACGAGAAGCGACACGCGGAGCTCGCGTTCAAGTTCGTGAAGTGGGCGCTCTACCGTGGCGGTGCTTCGGTCGCGGAGATCGTCGCGCGCCAGATCGAACATTCGAGGGTCGAGCTCGCTTCTCGAGCGCGAATCGAGGGCGACGCGATGAGCGATGCCCTCGTGCGAGACGGAGTGCTGAGCCCGCGTCTCGCGAGTGCCGTTCGCGTCGCGGCGCTCGAGTCCGTCGTGCTCCCGGCGCTCGACGCTCTGAGCCGAGCTGTGAGCGAGAAGCGTGCGGCCTGAAGAGCTTCGCTGTGACTCACCGGCTCCGCGCGAGGCGGATCCCCGTCACCTGCCAGCGCGCGCCCGGGTAGAAAAAGTTCCGGTACGTGACCCGCACGTGACCCGGCGGGGTGAAGCACGAGCCGCCGCGCAGCACGAGCTGGTTGCACATGAACTTCCCGTTGTACTCGCCGAGAGCACCAGGAGCCGGCGCGAACCCGGGGTACGGAGCGTAGGCGCTCGAAGTCCAGACCCACGCCTCGCCGAGCAAACCGGGCATCGACTGGGGAACGAAATGCAGGTCTTCGTCGGATGACGTCGCGATTTCGTCCTGGGCCGCGATCTCCCACTCGGCCTCCGTGGGGAGCCGGGCTCCCGCCCAGCGGGCGTAGGCGTCGGCCTCGTAGTAGCTCACGTGGCAGACCGGCGCGGCGAGGTCGAGCTCGTGGTTGCCGTAGAGAGAGAAGCGGTGCCACTCGTCGTCGTGCTCGCGGAAGTAGAGCGGGGCGCGGATGTGCTCGTCGTTCCGCATGGCCCAGCCGTCGGAGAGCCAGAGCTCCGGGCGCTCGTAGCCGCCGTCGTGCATGAACTCGAGGTACTCCGCGTTCGTCACGAGCGAAGTCGCGATCGAGAACGGCTCGAGGTAGATCTGGTGCGCGGGGGACTCGTTGTCGAAGGCGAAGCCGCGCCCCCGGTGCCCGACGGTGAGTAACCCTCCGGGGTGTGCGGCGAAGCGCTTTTCCACGGGGGCCGAGAGCGGCGGCGGCTCCTTCGCGTAGGCGGGCTCGAGGGGGTTCTGAGCCAGGAGGTGCTGCAGATCGGTGAGCAGGAGCTCTTGGTGCTGCTGCTCGTGGTGCAGGCCGATCTCGAGGACGGAGAGAGACTCCTCGTCGAGCGAGCCGCTCCGGAGCGCGCGCGCGACCCTGAAGTCGACGGCGTTCCGGTACTCGAAGACCTCTTCGACCGTGGGCCGAGTCAGGAGGCCGCGAGCGGGTCGAGCGTGCCTTGGCCCTTCCGCCTCGTAGTACGAGTTGAACAGGTAATGAAAGCCTTCCCGGTGAGGGCGATATTCTGGTTCGACGCGGCGCAAGACGAAGGTCTCGAAGAACCACGTGGTGTGCGCGAGGTGCCACTTCACCGGGCTCGCGTCGGGCATCGACTGCGCCGAATAGTCGTCGATCTCGAGCGCCCGACAGAGGCGCTCGCTTCGCGCGCGGACGCTGGTGTACGCGGCGGCGACGCCCTCCGGCGCCTCGCTCGCGCGCTGAGACGGACGCGCCGTTCGGGCGAGCGAGTCAGGCGACGGGCGAGCCATCGACCCTCCAGAGCGCGTCCAGGAACCAGCGACGAGAGTCGTAGTACCAGCCGGTCGGCTCGAAGCCCGACCTCTCGGCGAACGAGCGAACGTCGCGCTCGCGGTACTTGCACGAGACCTCCGTCTGTATCGCCTCCCAGGCCATGAACTGGACGCGCTCGCCCGCGACGTGCACGACCTGGTCGCGCTCGCTGACGAGGTAGCTCTCCATGGCCCCGAGCTGCGGGTTGTAGCGCGCGAGGTGCCGGAAGGAGTCGAGATCGAAGTCGGCGTCGAGCTCTCGATTCAAGCGGCGCAAGAGGTTGCGATTGAATTCCGCAGTAATTCCCTCGTCGTCGTCGTAGGCGCGCTGCAAGAGCTCGGGATCCTTCAAGAGGTCGAAGCCGAGCAGCAGCTGGTCGCCCGGCGCGAGGGCGCCTCGCCACGTGGAGAGCAGGTTCACGGCATCGAACGCCTCCAGGTTGCCGATGTTCGAGCCCAAAAACAGCGCGAGCCGGCGGCGACCGGGGTAGCGCTCCGCGGCCTCCGCGAGCCCGTTCAGGTAGTCGCCCTCGACCGCGGCGAACGGCATCTCGGGCAGCCGCTCGAGGTGCGCGCGCTCGAGCTCCTCGAGCGCCGCGTGCGAAACGTCGACGGGCACGTAGGCGACCTCCTTCGCGACCCCCGAGAGCGCTCGGAGGAGAAGCACGGTCTTCGAGCCGTCGCCCGCCCCGAGGTCCACGACCGTCACGCGCTCGCCTCGAAAGCCGTGAGCGATGGCGTGCGCGTGGGTTCGAAAGACCTCCTCCTCCGCGCGCGACAGGTAGTAGCTCGGCAGCTCCATGATGCGCTGGAAGATCCGGCTCCCTTCCGCGTCGTAGAGCGCCGAGGAACAGATCCGCTTCGGCACGCGGCGCAGGCCCGCGAGCACCTCGCGCGCGAGCGCCTCGTTCATGAAGCGGCGAGGCGCGCTGGGGCGCGACCGCTGCGTCAGCGCCCTCGCCACACCCGGGTCGTCCGGACACCCTGCGTGAAGTTCCGCGATGCTTGTTTTCAGCGTGGACATGAACGGCACGGGCTTGCTCAGCAAGATCGGTGCCGCTCGCCGCCGATCACGCCGCTTGGTCGAGCCGGCGCTTCAGGTCCTGGAACTCGTACTCGGAGAGCGTCAACCTGACGAGCGCGAGCACGTTCGCGAACACCTCCTCGGGCATCGCGGCCTTCGGCTTCGACAGCAGCGCCACGCGCTCTTCCGGGCGAATGGCCGGGACCATCACGCGCAGGAACGCCATCATCACGTCGGGCGGGACCGAGCCCACGAGCGCGTCCTCGATGCTCTCGAGCTCCTCGAAGGAATAGAGCTCGTCGAGCAGCGGCTGGATCACCTCTTCCTCCACGCGCATGTGCTCGAGATCGTCGGCGACGAAGGCGCCGAACTTCTGGTACAGGCGGCGAGCGAGCGCCGGCGCCGTGCTCATGGGGGCCGACTCGAGCGCGGTCGCGAGAGCGCGGAGCTCGATGATGTCGCGGCGGTGCGCCTCGTGCGCTTCGTCGAGACCGCTGGCCGAGCCCGCGCGGCGTCGTTCGAGCGCCGGGTGGATGAAGCGATCTTCGTGCTCCATGTGGCTCTCGATCATGCAAAAGAGTCCCTCGAGGTCGTCGAGCAACATCTGGCGCGACGTCTTGTCCAGGAGGTCGATCGCGCCCATGCGAGTCAAGAGGCCACACTGGGCGAAGCGGAGGCCCTTGTGCACGGGACCGTAGATGTCGACCTTCGGGAGCGCGGGGACGGCGGGGGCGGTTTCTTGAGAGCGAGACATGACGACCTTTCTGGAGGGCGCCCCGAACCGGTCACGTCCGTTCGTGACCGCTCGAGCAACCCGAGGGCCCACTCTGCGACTTTCCCGCGCCCCGCGTTCCTAAATGGCCCCTCAGGAGATCCTAAGAAGACACTAACCCGCGCGGGAGGACGGCTCGCTAACCCGCGCTCTGCTTCTCGACGA
The DNA here is from genome assembly GCA_023419055.1 of Pseudomonadota bacterium. The sequence continues at coordinate 8,525 of JAEZYO010000453.1, forward strand.
GCTCGATGGTGCAGCCGACCTCGATCGCGAAGCGACCCCGCTTGGTGGGGACGAGCTTCACGTCCGGACACTTCTCTTCGAGCCGGCGCCTGAGCAAGATCAGGCGACTTTCGAGGTTGTCCTTGATCGGCGGCAAGCCGAGCGACTGATCGAGGCGAAGCTCGCGGTTGGAGAACTCGCTGCGCTTCTCTTGCTGGTAACCCGTCAGGATCTTCCACAGGATCTTGCCGGGCACGTTGCGGATCAGGTACTCGCCGTCGACGAACACGCAGTCGTCGTTCTTGAAATACCAGAACACGTGGCGGTGCACGGAGGGCGGCGGCGGAGCGTCGGACGAGTGAGCGAGCTCGCTGCCCTCCTCGACCTCTGCCCGCGCGCTCATGCGCTCGATGGCGATCGCGACCTGGTTGGCGATCACCTGGATGAACGCCTCGTGCCACTCCTCGAAGCGCACGGCGTGCGTGCTCTCGAGCGCGAGCACGCCGATCAGGCGATCTTCGATCACGAGCGGCAAGACGAGCTGCGCCTGGGCGTCCGGCAAGCCGGGCAACGGCACCTCGTGGTTGGGCTCGGCCACGCCGAGCTGCTCAGCGCGGTCGCGCACGGCGCGGCCGTAACGGAGCGCCGAGTGCACGCCCGAGAGGCGGATCATCTTGCGCTCGCGCGCCACGGTCCCGATCAGGCCCTCACCGAGACGAACCTCGGCGCCGACGCCGCTCGCGCCGTATCCGCGGCTCGCGACGGAAAACAGCCGCTCTCCGCTCTCGTCCGGCAAAAGGACGATGGAGTGCGTGAAGCCGAGCCCTTCGTCGAGGGAGAGCAGCGTCGAGCGCAGGAGCTCGTCCAGGTCGCGCGACTGGTTGATGCGCACCGAGACCATCTGCAGGCCGCGGATCTCGCCCAGCGGTCCCGGCGAGACGATCGAGGGCGGCGCGCCGGGATCTTCGGGGATCTTGAAGTCCTCGACCGCCTCGAAGGAGACGATCTCGTAGATGTCCGCGGAGAGCAGCTTGAACACTCCCGCCATGCCGGAGTGCGACGCGATGGCCTGGATGCGCAGGGCCATCATGTCGAAGAGCGGACCGGTGTACTCCGAGTGCTCGAAGCGGATCTTCAGGTGGTACGCGTCGAAGTTCACCGGATCGTACATCTGGATCGTCGCGTACGGGTTCTCCGCGACGTTCTGCCGGGTCTTGTTGAAGAACTGGCAAGAGAGCGCCACGTGCTTCGAGTCGATGTAGTGCACCTGGCTCACGTACGTGACGTTCGGCACCCCGTCTTTCGAGCAGGTGGCGATGAGCGACGGGATGACGCCCTGGAAGCAGCGAGCGAGCTGAGCCAGCGTCTTCACTTCGCACCTTCCTCGACGCGCACGCCAGCCTTGGGCCCGGGGG
>JAEZYO010000459.1 GCA_023419055.1 Pseudomonadota bacterium
CCTTCGCGGACATCGAAAAGGCGCGGCGCCTGCTCGACTACCATCCGAGCATTTCGGTGCCGGACGGCGTGCGAAGCACCTACGACTGGTTCGCTCGCAACGTCGGCGCGAAGACCACGGCCTAGCCGCCGCCTCTCCACCTTGGCGGTGGCGCTGGGAGCTCTCGCGGAGCGGGCCTCGGAACCATCGGCGGCGCAGCCGGCGCCCTGAGCGCGAGTCCGCTCGCGCCGACGGCGTTGTTGATCTGCTCGAGCCGTACGCGCACCACGAGATCGGCCCCGTTCTCGGCGGCGAGCTCCGCGAGAGCGGCGAGCGCCGCGTCGGCGTCGCCCCCCTTCGAGACCGCGATCGGCCCGACGATGACGGCGCCCGAGGGGATCGCTTGGAGAGTGGAGAGCTGCACGCCGGCCGGCGAAATAGGCCCGAACTTTCGAGCATCGTCCGTCAGTAGGATCGCCCTGTAGTTGCAGCCGACGAGCGCGAGCGCCGCGAGCGCGAACCCGACGCGCCTCATTGGTAGCGTACCGCCACTCCGGACGCGCGGAGCCCCGCGTCCCACGACCCTTCGCCCCAGTGGATTTCCACGCCCACGAGCGCGTCGGCGCCGAGCTCGGCCGCGGCTTCCATGAGCTCGTCGCGGAGGCCCTCGGGGTCCTCGCCGTCGACCTGCGCCGAGACCACGCCGACGACGAAGAAGGGGCGCCCGGGATCGTCCGCGGCGAGGACGGCGATACGTGCCGGATCACTCCTGCCGGTGACCGCCGCGAGCTTGCCGGCCCGCGAATAGCTGCACCCCGAGAGCGCGGCGCACATCGAGAGCGCAAGCGCGAAAGACCACCTCATCGAAGAGAGAAGAGTAGCGGCCGCGACCGCGAGCGCAAGGGATCAGTGCCGTAGAATCCCGAGCGCGCGCAGGAGCTCCGTCGCGTCTTCGTCAGCGAAGAGAGCGCCGATCACCGCGACGCCGGTCGCGCCGCTCGCGAGGCAGGCTGCGGCGTTCTCCGCACGCACTCCACCGAGCGCATAGAGCGCCGATCCACGACTGGTGAGCTTTTCGCGCGCTCGCGCGAGCCCGCCGAGCCCCCAAGCTGGTCGGCCCTTCCGCGCCTCGATCACCGGGGAGAAGACGACCCCGTCGGCGTCGGCGAGAGCCGCCTCTTCGGGCACGTGCACCGCACGGGTGACGAACGCTCGCCCTCCGAGCAACCGGCGTGCGTCGTGGGTTTCGACGCTGCCCTCTCCGAGGTGAAGCGCGTCGGCTCCGAGCAAGAGCGCGAGATCGATGCGATCGGCCACGCCGAAGCGCTGCTCGGTTCGGCGCGCCACCTCCGCGAGCACCCGCCCGAGCTCGAGGCGCTCTTGCGCCGAGCGCTCCTTGTCCCGGAGGACGAAGAGGATGCTCGCCGGCGCCGCTCGCGAGGCCGCGCGGCGGGCTCGCTCGACGAGCTTGCTCGCCGGCGCGACGCCGAGGTCCGTGAACGCGATCAGGCGAGGCGGCGTCACGGCGCCTTCTGCTCGCGCGCGAGCTCGTTTCTAGCCCGGACGGCAAAGCGGCTATTCGGGTAGCGGTCGATCAGGTACTCGAGCGTCTCGACTCTGGCCTTCTCGTCGCCCTGCTTTTGAAAGTGCTCGCTCAGGCGGTAGAGGGCTTCGGGAGGCGTCTCACTCGGTACGTCCTCCGGATCCCCCGATCCGCACTGGAGCGGGGCAAAACCGAGGCTCAGGCAGGCGGCCAGGAGGAGCGCTCGCATGGGCGCGGACTATGACAAATCCCGCGGGGCGGTGCTATAGGCGGGGCTCCCTCATGGCTGAGTCTTTCGAATCCGTTCCGACCGAGCTCGATTTCCCCAAGCACGAGCGCAAAGTGCTCGAGTTTTGGAAGCGCGAGCGGATTATCGAGCGGGCCATCGCGGGTGAGGGCGCCGAGGGCAAGGACTACGTCTTTTACGAGGGCCCGCCGACCGCGAACGGCATCCCCCACAACGGGCACGTGCTCACGCGCGTGATGAAGGACCTCTTTCCGCGTTACCGAGCCATGCTCGGGGAGCGCGTCCTCCGCAAAGGTGGCTGGGATACTCACGGTCTCCCGGTCGAGGTGGAGGTGGAAAAGGAGCTCCGCATCCACGGCAAGGCCGCGATCGAAGAGTACGGCGTCGAGCCCTTCGTGTCGCGCTGCATCGAGAGCGTGTTTCGTTACACCTCGGAGTGGGAGCGCCTCACGGAGCGCATCGGCTTCTGGGTGAGCCTCGAGGACGCTTACGTCACCTATCACCGGAGCTTCGTCGAGAGCGTGTGGTGGGCGCTCTCCGAGCTCTTCAAGAAGGGGCTGCTCTACCAGGGTCACAAGGTAGTCTGGTGGTGGGCGCAGGGCGGCACCGCGCTCTCGAGCGGTGAAGTAGGCCAGGGCTACAAGACCGTCGACGATCCGAGCGTCTACGTGGCGTTCCCGCTCGTCGATCGACCCGACACGTCATTGGTCGTCTGGACGACCACTCCGTGGACGCTGCCGTCGAACGGCTACGCCGCGGTGCGCCCCAACACCCGCTACGACGTGGTGACCGTCGGGGCTCCGCTCGACTCGAAGAAGGGAAAGGTCGCCGAAATCGAGCTCGTCACGTCGAAGCTCGTCGTCGCGAGCGATCTGCGCGAGGCGTTGAGCCAGAAGCTCGGTCGCGCGCTCGACGTGGTCGAGACGGTGACCGCCGAGTCGCTCGGCGGTGAGCGCTATCGTCCCCCGTTCGACTTCTACGCGAAGGAACGCTTCGATCTACGCGCGGAGCTCAGGAGCGGCGGCGACGAGGCCGCGTGGTGGCGCGTGATCGTCGAGGACTTCGTCACGCTCGACAGCGGCACCGGCATCGTGCACATCGCGCCCGCCTTCGGTGAGGACGATCACCAAGCACATCGCAAGCAGCTCGCGCGTTACGAGAACCCCGACGCCGTCGAGCTCCTGTGCGCGGTCCAGCCGGACGGCAACTTCAAGCCCGGCTTCGGTCAGTTCACGGGCCGCTGGGTGAAGGAGGTCGACCGCGACGCTATCCGCGACCTCTCCCAGCGGAAGCTCCTCCTCCACGAAGAGGTGTACCGCCACGAGTACCCCTTCTGCTGGCGCGCGGACAGCGACCCCCTGATCCAGTACGCGCGGCCCGCCTGGTTCATCCGCACGACGGCGCTGCTCGATCGAGCGCTCGAGAACAACCAGAAGGTCAACTGGTTGCCAGAGCACATCAAGGAGGGGCGCTTCGGCGATTTCTTGCGCAACAACGTCGACTGGACGCTCTCGCGCGAGCGCTATTGGGGCACGCCGCTCAACGTCTGGCTCTGCTCGAAGGACTCCGAGCACCGCCACGCGCCCGCGAGCCTCGCCGAGATCGAGCAGCGGAACCCCGACGCCTTCGCCTATTTCAAGGCGGCCAAGGAAAAGAACCCGAAGCTCAGCGATCACCTCGTGATCCACAAGCCCTGGATCGACCACGTGACCTTCCCGTGCCCCGAGTGCGGCGCCGAGATGAAGCGCGTGACCGAGGTGATCGACGTCTGGTTCGACTCGGGGTGCATGCCCTTCGCGCAGTGGGGCTTCCCGCACGCGCCCGGCTCGAAGGAGCGCTTCGACGCCGCGTTCCCTGCCGATTTCATCAGCGAGGCCATCGACCAGACGCGGGGCTGGTTCTACTCGCTCCTGATGATCGCCTCGCTCGTCTTCGACGAGGAGACGCAGAAGCGCCTCGGCCTCTCGAAGGTGCGCGACTACCCGTTGCCGTTCAAAACGTGCATCGTGCTCGGGCACGTGGGCGACAAGGAGGGCAAGAAGGAGAGCAAGAGCAAGGGCAACTACACGCCGCCCGAGATCATCCTCGACCGTGTGCGCATGGAGTTCGGCACGCTGGACGCCGCCGCAGTCGAGAGCCTCGGGCTCACCGCCGCCCCGGGCGAGGTCTACATCGCGCGTGAAGATCTCGAGGGCATGGATCTCAAGGAGGGCGCGCGCGTGAGGGCGTACCGGCTCGACAAGGTAGGGCAGGCGGGCGCGACCGAGGTGCACCTCGTCATCAAGTCGCACAAGCAGCTCCCGCGTCGCGTGGCGTTGCTCTCCGAGCAAGATCGCGTGTTGCTCGATCTCGCGCCGATCGCGTCAGCGCTGAAGACGCGTCCCGCAGACGTCACTCATCCGCTCACGCCCAAGAACGTGCGCGTCACGCTCGAGGATGAAACGACGCCCGCTCCCGGTTCGGACGCGTTCCGCTGGTTCTTCTACGCGTCGTCCCCGCCGTGGACCAACACGCGCCACAGCCTCACCAACGTTCGCACGCTTCAGAAGGATTTTCTGATCAAGCTCCGGAACGTCTACTCGTTCTTCACCATCTACGCGAACATCGACGGTTGGTCCCCCACGGACCCTGCGCACGCCGGTCGCCCCGCGAAGGAGCGGACCCTGCTCGATCGCTGGATGCTCTCTGAGCTCGCCATCACCACGCGCACCGTGCGCGAGTCGCTCGAAGGCTACCTCTCTTACGACGCAGCCATGGCGCTCGTGGAGCTCGCGGAGAGCGTGTCCAACTGGTAC
>JAEZYO010000513.1 GCA_023419055.1 Pseudomonadota bacterium
GGACGATGGTTTGAAGGCGGCCGTCAAGCGCGCGGGGGACGTCCTCTCCGACGCCGATCTCCTGAAAGCCGTTCAGAAGCTGCAAATGGATCCGGCGGCGCGGCACCTGGTCGACTGGTTCGGCGAAGACGCCGTGGTCGCGCTCGCGAAGAGTGACGCCGCCGGTGCCGAGCGCCAGATCCTCCAGAATTTGAGCCTCGAGCAGCGCGCCGCCCAGTTCGTCGCCGAGCGGGGCGCGGCGGGACAAAAGGTGGTCGTCAACATCGGCGGTGCTGGCGCCGCGCACGAGCCCGCAGGTGCGATCAACCTGAACCCGAATCGCGTCGCCGCGCGCAAAGACATCCCCTCGCACGTCCGGGCGCCCGGAGAGCTCGTCGGGGAAGTCTTTCCGGCGAACAGCATCGACCAAGCCGTCGCTTACGGCTTGCCGCACGATGTGATCGATTGGGGGCGAGTCGCTCGCGGCTTGAGCCGCGCGATGCGCCCCGGAGGCAAGGTCGAGCTGAACCTGCGCTGGCCGGCGCCGCACGAGATTCAGAAGATGCGCGCCGCGTTCGAGAGCGCGGGCTTCGAGATCGTCGAGTCTCTGGCGAAGGACATCGTGTTCAAGGCTAAGAAATAGGTCCGATGCATTATCCCCAGGTCACGGCTCTCGTACTCGGCAGCGCTCCACAGTCCAACGTGTTCGGAGCGCTCGCCGGCAACTTCATCCAGAGCATCGGCTGCGCGCGCGCGCGAGTGACTCTCGGTCTCCGGCAAGGTTCATCGAGCGGCAACACCAGCGCGGCGTTCGTCACCGACGCGAGGGACAGCGAAGACACCTGGTTCGGTTTGTTCGTCGGGCAGGACGACGACGAGCGCTCCCTCTTCGCTTCCGCGGCAGCCGCCTTGGCTTGCCATGGAGCCGTCTCGACGCTGTCGACGGCGCCGGAAACCGGCGTGCAGCAGCTCATCGAGGTCGCGCATCAGGCGATCACCCTGCTGGAAAAGGAAAGCGTGCCAGCCGGGCTCGAGCTCGGCTCGAACTTCGCGGGCGCCACCACGCGGCTTGCGGGGCTCGCCGTGTCGGGCTGCATCGGGCGCCTCTCCGCGAGTGGTTTCGAGCTCATTCGCCTGGGGGCGTGCGCGGTGCTGAATCTCGAAACGGGCTCGCCGCTCATCGACGCCGATCTGATGCTGCAGGGCATGCCCAACCGTTATTTGGCGCCGTACCAGAGCGGCTTCGGGCTCCCCGACCCGAAGCTGCGGAAGACGGACGTGCTCGTCACGTCACCGGAGGGGCCCGTCTGCGCGTGCAGCCTGCAGCTCCAGGAAGTGCTGCTCTCGGAGGAGGGGCGCCATGCGTTCGAAGCAGCCAGGGCAGCGTCGGATTGGGCTCTTCTCGACTCGGCGCTGGCTGCGACCACCGGAACGAGCAGCTGTGCTTTCCTGGTCGTCGATCCCCGCGCCCGCTGATCCAGCTTGCGGGCAAGGCTCGTGCGCCGAGCCGATGATTTCCGCAGTGCCCCCCATGAACGTCGCGCTCTTGATCTTCACGGATGGTCGCAAGGAATGCCTGCAAAGAACAGCTGCGTCCGCCGAGGCGCGCTTGGTCGGGACCATCCAGAGTCGCATCGTCGTCAATGACTCGGGCGACCGCCGGTACGCGGCCTGGCTCGATGCGGCTTTTCCACGATACGAGCGGATCCACCACGCCGAGCGGCGCGGCTTTTGTGGCGCGGTTCAGAGCGGCTGGGCCAGCGTTCCGAGCGACACCGACTACGTCGTGCACCTCGAGGACGACTTTCTCTTCAATGAGCCCGTCGAGCTCGCGAACGTGATCGCGGTGCTCGAAGCGCACCCTCACCTGGCTCAGATGGCGCTCCGGCGCCAGGCGCTCGGGCGTGAAGTCGCGTTCGGCGGGTTCGTCGAGCAGTTCTCCGAGAGCTACACGGAGACGAGCTGGAACGGCTTTCACTGGTTCGAGCATCAGCGCTTCTTCACGACGAACCCCTGCGTGTACCCGCGCCGGATCCTGGAGCTCGGCTGGCCCGGGCCTCCGGAGTGTGAGGGACACTTCGGCTTTCGCCTCTGGCCTGCGGGATACAAGTGCGCCTTCTGGGGCAAAAAATCCGATGCGCCCAAGGTCCATCACATCGGCAAGCACCGCGTCGGCACCGGCTACTGAGCGGTCAGTCCGCTACCGAGCGATCACAGCGTACGGATCGTGCACCAGCTCTCGCTCGGGCTCGGCGTGGTGAAACCATCGCTCCCAGACCGCTCGCAGCGCGTCTTCCCCACCCTGCTCCAGGATCTGGCCGTAGTCTCGCCAGTGCGCACCCTGATCGCGAGGCAGCTCGGGGGCCGAGTCGTACGCTGCCTTTCCGTTCCTGGCCTTGCGGACGAAATGCTCGAAGCTCCGGTAGGGGTAGTGACGCACGACCAGGCCGGCCACGGCGCGCGCCGCGAACTTGAAACTAGCACTGTGGTTGCCTTGCTGGATGACGAGGCTCTGGTGCCAGCGCACCGCCACCTTCGGCAACCGCCCGGGTGGTTCGTGGCGCCACTGCAGGCGACGAAACGGCGAAGGCTCCGCGGGGTCGTCCCGGCTCGACGAAAAGTAGTTGAAGAGCCGAGCGTGGACGACGTGGTGATGGCGGCTGATCCGCGCGAAGAAGGTCGCCAGGGTGGAGCCGTCAGCGGGGTGCCAGAGCTCGTCGGCGTCGAAGGGAACGATGAAGGTCGCGCCGCGCGCTGCTGCGCGGGCGGCGAGGGCGGTCATCTTGCGGCTCTGGTAGTAGCCTGGCTCGGGGTCGTCGACGATGTCGATCTCGATGCTGCGCTTCTTCCGTAGCTCGGCCGCGGTGCTTTCGAGGCGCTCCCGGGTGCGATCGGTGGAGCGATTGTCGGCCACGATGATCCCGTGCACGCCTTGAGCCTCGAGGTGACCGAGGACGCCCTCCACGACGTCCTCCTCGTCTTTGAACATCGAGACCGCGAAGACGCTCATCTCGTCGGACCCGCTCCGTGCAGGCGGCGGATCGCGTCGTAGGTCGCCTTGCGCACCTCCTCGGCCTGGTGGTTACGACTCTTGGGCCGCCGCTGCGCGTGGTAGACGGCGCGACACTCTCGTATGTCGGCGCCCGCCTTCATGGCGCGGATCCAGAGCTCCCAGTCTTCGAGCATCGGCCACTCCGAGAAGCCGCCTATTTTCTCGAACAAGGCCTTTCGGACCAGCGCACCGATCACGATGTAGTTGCCGACGAGGAGGTCGCAGGGTGTGAGCCGCAACGGCCCCTGCCGCATCGGGCCCCTGAAGCGCAGCACGCGCGGGACGCGCACGTCACCGTCTCCGCTCAGGCAGCGCTCGATGTAGTCGGCCGGCAACCGGTCATCGGCGTCCAGAAAGCAGAGCCAATCGGTCGTCGCCCTCGCAGCTCCCTGGTTGCGCGCCATGGCCAGGGTCTCTCCGTGCTCTCGGATCACCTCGACCGGCACGGACTGCCCGTCGGCGGAGGCAACCGCGGTGGTCGCCATTTGATCCCAGATGGCACGATCACCGTACGTCGCGATCACGATGGAGGCGCGGGGCGAACCGTACTTCGGCATTCGTTGCCTCGGCCTCTCCCACTTCAGGCGGTAGCGGCGAGCGCCGTTCTTGAAGTGAAACGCCTTGTACGGCGTGTCGTTTCCGGGCGAGTGATGCTCGAAGGGCAACGCTGCGTCCTGAGCCAGGACGCGGAGGCCCATCGCCTGGGCTTGCCGGCACAAGTCGGTTTCCTCCCACGACCAGACGAACTGCTCGTCGAAGCCACGGACTGCCTCGAAGAAGTCGCGCCGCACGAAGAAGGCCGCGCCGCACACCCAATCTCGTAAACCCCAGCGGCGCACTCGCTCGCGAGGCGTGTCGAAGGACGAACCAGTAATCACCACCCGCTCGTGCTGCTCGAAGACCGCGCTCACCTGCTCGAGGAACGGACCGTGCACGAGGAGATCGGGATTCAGGAAGCCGAGGATCTCGGCGCGCCCGAAGCTCGCACCGAGGTTACAACCCTTGGCGAAGCCGCGGTTCTCGACCGTGTTGTCGACCTCGTGAAAAGCGTAACGCTCGGGGCGCTCGTGCTCCGCGATCTGCGCCTTCAAGCGGGCCGTCTGCTCCAGCGTGGGTTCGTTGTAGTAGACGGTGACCAAGTCGAACTTGAGCATGACCCTCGAGCTTCACTGACCGGCTCCGCCGCCCTGCCATTCGCGCCGCACGAAATACCTCAGGGTGTCTTGGTGACGACCTCACGACGGAGGAGGTTGTCGAACAGTGCCCGTAGTCTAACCTAGGAGAGACATGGACGGGGACCTGAGCGTCATCATACCGACCTATGGGCATATCGACTACGCCGCCGCCGCGCTCGAGAGTTTGTTTCGCTCGACGCCGAGAGCCTGGGCCTGCCTCGTCGACGACGCCTCGCCTCAGTGGGAATCGCATCACGCGCAGTGGATCGCTCCCCTAGAAGAGCGCTTTCGCGATCGGCTGATGGTCATCCGCTACGACGAAAACGGCGGCCTCACTCGCTCCTGGAACCGCGGACTCGCTGAAGCCCGCTCCCACGGCGCGCTCTACACGTGCTGCACGAACAGTGACGTGCTCTTCACGTCCGGCTGGGAAGCCTCGCTGCTCACCGCCCTCGACACCGACACCTTCGCGCTCCTCGGCCCCCTCTCCAACGCTCCCGGCAACACGGCGCGCGGACTTCAGGACGTGGGAAGGTACTTCTCCGGTTACCGGGTCACGGACAACCACGACTACCTGGACCGCGTCGCGAGGATGCTGAAGCAAAAGCACGAGGGAGCCGTGCTGTCCGCGACGGTGAACGGCTTTTGCATGATGGCGCGCACGGAGCGCTGGTGGTCGGGAGCCTTCGACGACGCTCACGTGTTCGACCCGTGCCCGAAGTACCGAATTTCCGGGAACGAGGACGAGCTCCAGCGCCGCTGGCACGCGAGCGGCTGGGCGACGGGCGTCGTGCCGGCCTCGTTCGTCTTTCACTATCGCGCCGTGACGCGCGGAGATCGCTTCAAGCGCGGCAAATGGTTCCGGCGCCCGGCGGCATCGCGGACACGGGCCTGAGCTCGTCATGGCGTTCAACGAGGACTGGTACAGCAACGAACAGCTCGACCTGCTCGTGGCCGCCTACGACCTGGCCCGGCACGTCCCTGGTGACGTGCTCGAGGTGGGCTGCTGGGAAGGCCGAAGCACGGTCGCGCTCGCTCGAGCGTGCTTCCCGAAGACGCTCGTCGCGATCGACACGTGGGAAGGGAGCTTCGACGAGGCGCCGGATCACGTCACGGTGACTCTCGCGCGAGAGCGCGACGTCTACGCGATCTTCCGTGAGAACGTCCGCGAGCTCACGGCGGGCAACGTCTTCCCGGCCAAGTGCGACTGGCGAACCTTCATGGCGGAGCGCCCCCGCGCGCCCATCGCCTTCTGTCACCTCGACGCGGCGCACGACTACGTTTCGGTGCGGGACCAGATTCGTGCCTTGCTGCCGCACATGAGCCCCGGTGGCACGATCTGCGGCGACGACTTCGAGAACGCGGACGCCGGGCGCGAGGATCTCCAAGGAGGCGTGGAGCGCGCGGTGCGCGAGTGTCTGCCCGCCTTCTCCGCGCACGGCAACTTCTGGCAGTGCAGGATCGTCGAGTAGCCCGTCGGGTCAGAGCAGCAACGCGAGCAGTCGCTCGGCGCGGTGCACCGAGAGGTGTCGCTTCCGGCACGCCTCCCGACCTCGCGCGCCGAGGGCGAGCGTGCGCGCCGGATCGTCGAGCAGGCGCTTCAACTTCCGAGTGAAGTCGCCGGCGTCATCGAAGAACTCTGCCTCCACGCCGTCCTCGAAGTCTCCCGGGATCACCAGGGGGTGCCGTTGCGAGAACAGGGCCGCGCCGAAATAGGGCGTCTCCCAGTAGCGGTACGTATCCCAGCCCGCGCCGCGGACCGACACCCCCACTAGCGAGGACGACAGCTGCCGGTTGTACTCGGCCTTGGCGATGCCCTGGACCTGCATGGGTAAACCGAGCTTGCGGATCTCCTCGGCGATGAGCTCCCGGAAGCCGTCGGTAGGATTGGCTCGGAAGAAAATCGGGAGATCACGCGGACCTTCCGAGGGCAGCTCCTCCGGGATCGCCGCGAAAGGCAGCGGCACGATGTTCTCGGAGTACTTTCGCTTCTGATGGTACTCGCGCTTGGCGTAGAGGGTGGCCTCCGTGAGCTCGCTGCGAATCGCGTCGTCGTCCTCACCGTCGACCAGCGCGACCGGGCGGGAGCAGCGACGCCGGTAGTCGCGCGCGATCTCGAAGTCGCTGCGGTTCGAGATCACGAGGCAATCGGCCTCCTCGAGCGGGAAGCGATTTTCAGCGTCGAAGCCGCTGAAGAGCTGCGGAATCCGGTGATCTCCGTCCGGCGTGGTCCGGTTGTAGCCGAGGTGAACGTTCTCCCGGCCCAGCAAGCGAATCATGCCGTCGGTGACGATGTCGATCAGGTAGTCCGGGCTGCCGTGCGAAACCAGCGCGACGCGTGTCATCCGAGCCGCCTCCTGCCTTCGGAGATATCACGTCACCCTCGACGGTAGCGCGACGATCTCGGTCGCTTGTGGCGCGGGGCTCGGCCACGTAGGCTCGCGCTCAGGCGCCCGAAGCGATGGAAGCCGAGCCGCGAATCGTCCTTTGTATGCTCGCCGGTGACGACGAGCGCACGATCGAGCGTTCTCTCGACGCAGCGCTCCCCTTGGTCGACGCGTGGGTCGTCTGCACGCACGGGACGGACCGCAGCCACGAGCTCGTGGAGCAACGAGGCGCCGAGAAACCCGGGCTGCTGCTGCGCCATGAGTGGCGCGACTTCGGCCACCAGCGCTCGCTCGCCCTGAAGGCGGCGACCGCCTGGCTCGCCGAGCGCTCGCTGGGCGACGCCGAGCGCTCCTGGCCGCTTCAGGAGACCTACCTGCTCCTGGTCGACGCCGACCTGGTGCTCCAGGTCGACCCCGCGTTCTCGCGCGCGGAGCTCGCCGCGCCGCACTACGAGGTCGAGCTCCTGAAGGGAGGCGTGCGCTCCTTTCACAGCATCTTGCTCAGGCTCTCGCACGCCTGGCGGTGTGTCGGCGTGGCCTCCGAGTACTGGCGAGCGAGCGGAGCCCCACCCGCCGAACGGCTCGCGACCCTTCGCGTGGAGAGCATCGAGGACCCCGCTTCGTGGCCCGCGCGCCTGGCGCGACGGATCGCGCTCCTGGAGCGCGGCCTGGAGGACGAACCCGGCAACGTCCGCTACTTGCTGGAGCTCGGTAACGCTCACTTCGAGGCGGGTCACTACGAGCAGGCCGAGTATTGGTACGACCGGCGCGTGGAGGCTGCCGGCGACGAAGAAGCGTGCTGGTACGCAGCGTACCGGCTCGGGCTCGCGCGCCTGTACCAGGGTCAGGGCGAGCTCGGAGCGGGCCAGGTCCTGGCCGCGTACCAGCGACGCCCGAGCCGCGCCGAGCCGCTCTGCGCCCTCTCGAAGCACTACCGCGAACGCGGCAAGAATCAGCTCGCTCACCTCTTGGCCCGACAGGCCAGAGAGCTCACCCTGCCGCGGAACGATCGAGTCGGCGTCGAGCCGGAGGCGTATCGTTCGCGCGCCCTCGAAGAGATCGCGATCACGGCTTACTACGTGGGCAAGCTCGACGAAGGGCTCGAGGCTTGCGAGCAGCTCCTCGCCCAGCGCGGCCACCCGGCGTCGCTCTACGAGTACGTGGCTCGGAACGAGCTCTTCTACCTACCCCCGGACGCGGCACCCGTCCGGCGCGGCACCTGCGAGGCCCCAGAGCCCGAAGTCGAGCCCATCTTGCACTTTCGCGTGGACGGCGAGCTCTACCTCATCGTTTCGCACGATCCCCTGGTCGTTCACGCCGTCGATGAAGCGCTCGGCATCTCGACCGAAGTGAGCCGCTGGGCGCCGCCCTGGCATTGCTCGCGCTGGCGGAGCAGCACTGCGCCGGTTCGCTTCGACGGCGATCGCTGGCTCATGCTGATCCACGAGATCGTGGAGTCGCCGAGCGGCGCCGTTCACGTTCAGCGCTGGGTCGAGCTCCGAGTGGGCTCTCCTCCAGGAGAAGGGGCTCGTCTGGACGTCAGTGTGACGCGCTACGGCCGCCCTTTCACCTTCGAGCAGCAAGGGGTGGAAGTGGCCCTGAAGCTCGCCTTCCAGCGCGACACCTTCATCGTGACTTACCGCAGCGTGACGGGAGAGGCGCGCTTCATGGAGTTCGAGCGCTCGCGGGTGGAGGCTCGGCTTGGCGCCTGAGTCGCTGCTCCTGGGCGTACCCACGCTGTGCCGCTACGACCTCCTCGAGCAGCTGATCGACTCCGCGGAGCGTGGCAGCTTGAAGCCGCGCGGCTACGTCATCGTCGACAACGGCGGGAAGTGTCCGCTCGAAGGGCCGAACATCACGTGCATCGCGCCGGGTCGCAATGTCGGGGTCGCCGCGGCCTGGAACCTCCTTTTGGACCATGCCGGGGAAGAAGCGCTGGTCATCTCCAACGACGACATCGTGTTCGGCCCTCGCACGTTCGAAGAGCTGGTCACGGGCGTCGCACGACACCCCTTCGTCTCGGGGCTAGGCTTTGCGCTCTTCGCGCAATCACCCGAGTGCGTGAAGCGCGTCGGCTTCTACGACGAGAACTTCTGGCCCGCGTACTACGAGGACGACGACTACGCGCACCGGCTACGTCGAGCGGGCATCGAACCTTTGAGCGTGCTCTCCGAGCCGGTGCAGCACCTGGGCTGGGCGACGACGCGAGCGCTCGGCGATCGCGCGAGCTACATCCACGAGCAGCGCGAGGTGAACGCGCGCTACTTCGAGGCCAAGTGGGGATCGAGCGGCGCCCACTACGCCGAACCGTTCGACGGCAAGCCGCCGCAAGGTTGGGCCGAACGTCACGCGGGGTCCGCCGACAAGCTCTCGAGCACGGCCGCCCACTCGAACTCGATCCAGCGCGCCTCGCGATCTTCCCAGCCGTAGGTGACGAGCAGGCGGGACGCGCCGCTGTCGCAGAGGCCCGTCGCGTACTCGATCCCCGAGTGATCGAACGTGATCGCGCGGCTGCAACGAGTGAGGGAGAGCTGCTCGTCGAGCTCGATGAAGCGGTGCGTGTACACGTTCTCCGAAGCGCCGTACGCGACCTCGTGCACTACGGCGAGCCAGCGGCCCGGCGCGCCGGGGATCGCGACGGGAGCGGTCGAGCCGCGGAAGCGAGCCGCGTAGAAGCTCGGTTCGCGAGCGCTGAGGAGGGTGGTGCGACCCGAACCGGGGTCGACGCGCAACACGACCAGCGGGTCGTACGAGTAGATGGCGCAGAGCACGCCGTGCAACGACCAGAGCACCCAGTTCTTCTCGATGTCCCCCGCGCGCTCGTACTGCAGAGGGACCAGGTGCTCGACGGCGTCGAGCGTCTCGTTCATGCGGCCGAGCACCACGCGCGGCGAACCATTCGCCCCCGGCACCTGGCAGCACGTCGCCGTGAACCACACGCGGTCTTCGTGCACGGCCCAGCGCACGTCCTCGAGCCCCCGGATCGCCGTTTCGCGCGGCCAGGACGCAGGAATGCCCGGCGCTGACTCGCGCTCGGAGAGCACGCGGCCGCTCTCTGCGTCCCAGTCGAGCGTCACGTTACGAGTCCGAATGATCTGGTCCGGATCGGAAGAGACGTACACGCGCCCGCGCTCCTGGCGGTAGTTCACGAGCCTGACGTTGACGTGAGTCGCGTCGCGAAAGCGCACGACACACGGGTTGGCGCAGGCGTAGGACGTCCCGTCTTGCTCGCGAAGCGCGGCCGAGACCGAGAAGGTGCCGCGGCGGGCGCTCTCGGCGCGCTCGAGGTAAAACGTCTGGTTGACCGCGACGTACCCGTAGAAGCCGCTGTCGTGACCCCGCCGCCGGATCAGGCGCTCGCAGGCGGCCGACCCCAGGCCCAGGTGGCGCCCTCCCGCGTAGTAGGCGCTGATCATGATCTCTTCCCAGAGCTGCCATTCGTAGACGGCCTTGGACACGAAGAGGACGTCACCCGCGGGGTATTCGATCTCGAGCCCGCGCCTCGCCATCATGAAGGCCAGGTGATTCTCTCCGCGCTCGCGGTAGTGTCGTGCGAGGGCGTGAAGCGGCTCCGCGCGGGTGGGGCGCTCCTCGAACGCCTCGAGCAACACGCCGGCCCCCCGCTCTGTCTCACCCAGCTCGAGCAGGCAGACTCCCCACTGGTAACGAGCGAACCAGCGCTCCTCGTCCCAGCCTCCCATCCTCCAGCGCTCTTCATAGCGGGCGATCGCTTCGGCCCAGCGCCCAGCGTCATGCAGTGATCGCGCCAGGTAAAACACGTAACGAACGTTGCCCGGCTCGCTCTCGAGCCCCTCGGTCAAAAGGCGGATGTCACGCTCGAACTTGTCCCCTTTGCTCCCGCCGTCCGCCACGTCGGAGATCCACAGCGTCTCGAGCCTCGCCGATGGCCCGGCCCCGCCGATCGGCTCCCAGTATTCGTGGGTCGGCCCCACGGCTCGCCAGCCGTGCGAGAGGCAGGCGAGCCGCGTGTTGTAATAGCGGAGGACGCCGTCGTCCTGGGCCACGTCGTAAGAGGTGGCGCAAAGCTCCGCCCGGTCGAAGCCTGGCTCCACGTGCAAAACCAGGTCTGCGTCGAGAAACAAGAGGTAGGTGCGCTCGAGTCGGAAGCCCTGCTCGCCGGCCCAGGCTCGCGCCTCCGCCGCAGCCTCCGTGCGGTTGAAGCCGAAGTTTCGCCACTGCTTGCGGAGCACGCGGCCAGGGACCGCCTTCGCGAGAGCAAGCTCCTCGATGAGCGCAACTGTCGCGTCCTCGGACCCGGTGTCGCAGATCACGTAGCCGTCCACGTGCGGCAAGGCGGCCTCGAGGCAGCGGCGAATGATGGCCGCCTCATTCTTGACGATCATGCAGAGGACGAGATGAACGTCGTTCATCGTGATCGAGCCGCTCCCAAGCCCGAGGGGCTTCACTCTTTCCGCCGCCTCACGCTCCGTCAAGCGCGTTTCCGAGTCCGAGGCCGAAACGGGAGCGTGCCTGAACCCTGCCTTTTCAAGATGATGAAAGCCCGCTGTCCGATCGATCGGACAGCGATAGTTCTGGCTCCGAACGAACCACTCTGAAACCGGTCCCGCCCAACTCCGAAGGGCCGTGGAGGGTCGAAAGAAAATCGAACCGGGTGCGTGCTTTTGCTCACCGCTTCGGTTACCTTAAAGAGATGCGGGGTGGCAGGGCCCCGCCTCTTGCCGTGGATGGAGAGGACCTTGGCCGAGGGCGAGAT
>JAEZYO010000592.1 GCA_023419055.1 Pseudomonadota bacterium
GGTTCGCCGCCACCGCGCTCCTCATCTCACGACAGGCTCGTCGCGAGCGTACGACGGAGACGACCCCGGCCTTCGCCTCGTCCAGGATGGCAGCCTCCCTCGAAGTCGGTGCTCCCCTGGTCGTCCCCGTGGAGAGCGCGCTTCCGGCGCCGGTGCCGAGCGCCTCGACCGAGCCGCCCGCTCCGGCCCCCAAGGCGAAACGCCCGGCCGCTTCGGCGAGCAAGGTCACCAAGACCAAGCCCGGGAGCGGGGTCATTCACGGCCTCGAGTTGAATACCAAGGGTCCCTGACTCGTCCGGAGAGAGCCACCGTTCGGCCTCGGCTCGAAAGCGCGGCGCAGCGCAGCCCGATTCACGAACTCCGGAGCGGAGTGTACAAGGGTACTCGAGCACCGGAGCGCAGTTGGAAACGAAGCCCCACCCCTCAATCGGCAGCCGTGGGTCAGGCTCGAGTTACCCATCACGAGTCCTTTCGTCTTCCAGCGCGCGTCTCGGCGCGGCGCTCCTTGCCTCTTCGCTCAGCTCGGGGCCGGCATTGGCGCAGGAGGCCGCCCAGAGCCCCCCGGCCGTAGCCGAGTCGCCGAGCACGCCCGCGGATCGGACCGCCGAGGCGCGCCGTCATTTCCAGAGCGGTGTGAAGCTCTACCGCGACGCCAATTACCCCGGAGCGCTGGCGGAGTTCGAAGCCGCGTACGAGCTCAAGCCCGGGCCCTCTTCACTCCAGAACGTCGCGCTCTCTCAAAAGGCGCTGTTCCGGTACGGTGAAGCCGCCGATACGTTGAAGCTCTTGCTCGAGCGCCACGGCGCGGAGCTGTCCGAAGACGAACGACGCGCGATGCGCCTCGCGGTGGAGGAGCTCGAGGGGCTCATCGGCTCGGTGCTCGTCACGGTCGAGCCGGCAAACGCCCGCGTCACCATCAACGGTCAGCTCGTCCCCCCGGAGCAGCGCGGCAAGCGGCTCAGGGTGAACGTCGGTGAGCACACCGTCGTCGCCGAAGCTCCGGGCTACACGCGCGCGACCAAGACCTTTCGCATCGCGGGAGGTCAGAACGACGTCCCGGTCGTGCTCGCGCTCGAGCCCACCGGGGGCTTCGTCGAAGTGACGGCGGAAGATCCCGAGGCGGTGATCGCCATCGACGGGAAGCCGCTCGCGCGCGGCCGCTTCAGCGGGCCCCTCTCTCCCGACGAGGAGCACCTGGTTCAGGTCTATCGAGAGGGCTACGAGCCCTTCGAGCAGTCGGTGAACGTGGAGCTCGGCAAGACGTTGCTCATTCGAGCGCCGCGCGGAGAGCGCATCGAGGGCAGCGAGCCGGTCATCGACCTCGGCACGAAGAAGGGCTTGCCCCCTCCCCCGAAGGACAAGCAGAAGCTCGGATGGTACGGCCTCGCCAGCGTGAGCGTGCTCGGCACCGGAGCGGCTCCGCTCGACTTCGAGGTCGAGAACGCGCGCGCTTCCACGAGCGCCGGAGCCGTCGGTGTTCGCGGCGGTTACCGCTTCTGGAAGTCGATTGCGGCAGACTTGATGCTCGAGTTCAGTAACCTGAAAGTCGACGACGCTTGCGATACGAAGCTCACCGCCGAGGCGATGACGACGTGCGATCAGGTCTCGCGGAGCTACGAGGTGAAGTCGGTCCGGCTCGGCGCGAACCTGCGCTTCCTGAGCTCGGGAGAAAAGGTGCGCTTCATCGCGGGCGCGGGCACCGGCATCGTCTTCCACGAGCTCAAGCTCGATGCGTTGGACAATCCCGAACATTCCGAAGCAACGGGCGGCACCGCGTCCGGGGTCGATCCCTACTTCGCGCTCGAAGCGGGGATCGGCTTCAACTTCGGTCACTGGATGATCGAGGCAGCGGCTATCGCCATGGTCGACGGGACGAACGCGTTGTCGGGCAGGTTCGACGGGCAGGAGTCGGCAGATGCGTTCGGAGCCACCGACAGCACGCTCCCGGTGGCCGGCCTGAGCCTTCGCTTCGGCTACAGCCAGTGGCTCCCGCGTTGAGGGTCCGATAGGCATATCGCAACAGGGAGAGACCGCGAGCGAGACCGATGGTTTCACCCCGCGCGCAGGCCCCAAACCATCCAAGGTAAACCACCTGAACGACTGGGGCGGCGGCGTAGAAATCGCCCCTGAAAGAAAAAGTGATAGGTTTGCGCCCGACCGGGCATTTTGCCTACGCTGATGCGCGCCGGAAATAGAGAGGGCAAGCCAGTATGAGCATCGATCTCAAGGCCATCGAAGCCAGTTACTCCGAGACCCGGCAGTTCGAGCCCCACCCCGAGTTCGTCGCTCGGGCGCGCGTGCGCTCGCGCGAAGATTACGAGAAGCTCTACCGCGAGAGCCTGGAGTCTCCGGAGACGTTCTGGAAGCGCGAGGCCGCGGAGCTCGTCTTCCGGACTCCCTGGCACACACTCCACCAGTGGGACTTGCCCCATAGCAAGTGGTTCATCGGGGCAACCCTCAACGTGACCGAGAGCTGCCTCGATCGTCACCTCGCGACCGAGGTCGCGAAGAAACCGGCGATCATCTGGGAGAGCGAGCCCGGGGAGTCGACGATCCTGAGCTACGAGGAGCTCCACCGGAAGGTCGTCGAGTTTACCGCGGCCCTTCGCAAGCTCGGCGTCGTGAAAGGCGA
>JAEZYO010000642.1 GCA_023419055.1 Pseudomonadota bacterium
GTCGACACGGTCGCCCGCCTCCACGCCCGCCACGGGACGACGAGCCTCCTCGCCACGACCGTCACCGCGCCGCGCGAGGACCTCGAGCGCGCGCTCACCGAGGTGGGCCCGCGGTTGCGGCTCCGCGCGCCCGGCGCCGCGAGGGTGCTCGGCGTGCACCTCGAGGGCCCCTTCGTGAACCCCGGCAAGCTCGGCGCGCAGCCGCCGTTCGCGCGGGCGGGGACGATGGACGAGGTCCGGGCGCTCGACGCGCTCGCCCCGATCCGCGTGGTGACGCTCGCTCCGGAGCTGCCCGGGCACCTGGAGCTCGTGGCCGCGCTCGCGCGCGCCGGGGTCACCGTCCAGCTCGGGCACACGCTCGCGACGTACGACGAGGCCGGAGCCGCGCTCCTTGCCGGCGCACGCGGGTTCACGCACCTCTTCAACGCGATGAGCGGGACCGACCACCGCGCCCCCGGCGCCGCCGCCGCCGCGCTCGCGCTCGCCGAGCACGCCGAGGTGATCCCCGACCTCGTCCACGTTCACGAGGGCCCGCTCCGCGCCGCGTTCCGCGCCATGCCCAGGCTCCACTGCGTGACGGACGCATGCGCCGCCGCCGGGATGCCCGACGGCCCGCGGACGATCTTCGGCCGGCCCGCCGTGAAGGACCGCGGCGCCGTGCGGCTCGAGGACGGCACGCTCGCTGGCAGCGCGCTCACGATGGAAGAGGCGCTCCGGAACCTCGTCTCGATCGGCGTGCCGCTGCACGAGGCGTCGCGCCGGGTCGCGACGAACGCCGCCGACTACCTCGGCCTCCCCGATCGCGGCCGCGTCGCCGCCGGCGCCTGGGCCGACCTCGTCGTGCTCACGCCCGCGCTGGAGCTCCGGGCGGTGTACGTCGAAGGCGAATCGGTCCTCGACCCCCGCTCGCCCTGAGCGTAGGCCCGCGAAGCGGGCCGGAGTCGAAGGGCGAGCTGACGCCAGACAGCCCTCTCCCGGCCGCCCTCCGCGAGGGAGGTTCGGAGGGCGGCGCACGAGGCGTCGGGAGAGGTGATGCCGCCGCCCCCCGTTGTCGGTTTCCTTGAGCGAACCCGCCTCACATCCGGGGGGAGGGAAGAGGAAGCGAGTCCGCCGACGGAGGTCCAAACCCGCTGCGCGCGGCGTCGGGGCCAGACGGCCGAGGGGCGGCATGCATCGCCGCTGAGATGCGTCGCACGCTTCGCACCCGCACCTGCCAGGGCCCGCGCGGGATGAAGGTTCTCTTGGGTGCCCCCCTTGCCCCGCCCCTTCCCTACCCTGACGGCGCCCCGAGGGCCCGTGTCCCCAGCCAGGTGTCTCTCCTTGATCCCCGTTCGCCGGTGCCGTATATGGGCGGACTCCGACGGCAGCCACGAAGGGGCTCCCGCGCGGAAGTAACGGGAACGAGGACGGATTCGGAGGAGTGGCCGAGCGGCCTAAGGCGGCGGTCTTGAAAACCGCTGAGGGTGCAAGCCCTCCGAAGGTTCGAATCCTTCCTCCTCCGCAGAGGACAGAGAAGGACGAGGGTTTCGGAAAGGTGGCCGAGGGGCCGAAGGCGCTGGTTTGCTAAACCAGTATATGGGGTGACCTGTATCGCGGGTTCGAATCCCGCCCTTTCCGCCAGTATTTGCAGCATCCGCAGCGCGTAGCACCAGAAGTGAATGGCAGACTGCGCCCTTAGCTCAGTTGGATAGAGCGTCGGACTACGAATCCGAAGGCCAGAGGTTCAAATCCTCTAGGGCGCGCTGGCGTAGGGGCCGGGATTTCCGGGGATTTCTTCCGGGTGCCCGGCCCCTTCTCTTTCCCGGATCCGGCTACTTGCACCAAAGCTGTGGCAGGAAGTGCAACCTCCGGCAGCGGCGGCGGCGCCTGCTGCGCTGGTGCGCTGGCGGCCGGAGGCGGCTCCGGGCTCTCCAGCGTCGCTGGCGGTAGCAGCGCTCCGATGGCTCGCAGGTCCTCCACGTTCGTGTGGACGTACCGCGCTGTCATCTTGAAGTCCCGGTGCCGCATGGCGCGCTGCAGGCGGACGCCGTCGAACCCCGCCTGCGCGAGCAGCGTGCCGTAGGTGTGGCGCGTGTCGTGGAAGCGCATCGGTCGCGGGATCGCGCGCACCCACAGCCGCATCCCGCAGCTCGGGCACGCGCGTTCCAGTTCGTCAGGGAAGCGCCACGTGTGCTGATCCTCGCCCTTCGCCTTGCACCTGCGGCAGATGTGGTCGTAGCCCTCGACAAGCCCGGCATGCTTGCAGATGACCTGCGTCAGCCGCGACATGTCGTTGTCTTTCGACCGCATCGCGCCGTCCGGACCAGGGAACACGTACTCGGAGCCGGACGCGTCCATCGCGTGCTCGAGGTACGGCACCACCTGCGGCGGTATCGGCAGTGTGTCGACGTGGCCGCCTTTTGTGGTGGGCCGGAGGTACGAGCGCTGAATGGTGGCGGTCATATTGCGAAGGTCGATGTCGCTCTTCTTGAGCGCGAAGAGCTCGCCCTTGCGCAGTCCGAGGTAGAGCGCGGTCGCGAAGACGTCCCGCCACTGATCGGGGGTGTTCTCGAGGAACACCGGGATCTCGTGGGGCTTCAGGGTCACGTACGCGCGCTCGTGCTCGCGCCGCGTCTCGACCGCGTCGATCGGGTTGGGCCCGAACCAGAGCCCTGCCTTCGTCGCCCGGCGGAAGATCCCCAGGAGCACGCGGCGCAGGTGGTTGATCGAGTTCGGCCCGAGACCGTCGCGCTCCATCTCGCGGAGGCGCTCCTCCACCCTCGCCGCGTTGACCCGCAGGAGGGTGAGCTTGCCCAGATCCCGATCCTTCACGTGCAACCGCAGCCGGCTCTTCTCGCCCACCAGGCTCCCCGGCGGACACTTCTCCCGGAGCCACCAGTCGCACAGGTCGCCCAGGGTCATGGACTCATCGCCAGGGAGTGGCTCCAGGCCCTGGCGCTGCCGCTCGGCCTTGCGCTCGAGATCGTCCGCGAGCCGCTGCGCTTCCGGCTTCGTGCGAGCCGTGCTGCGCTCGGACCGCCACGCGCCGGCGGCATCGCGGTATCTCACATACCAGCGTTTCCCCTGCCGCTCCTCGACGCGTTCTCCCGCCGCACAGAGCCGCTTGGCCTCCTGCTGCGATACGAAGACACGCTTCCGCTGCCCCGACTGGGTACTGCTAATGTGAACGAAGAACCGTCGGCGGAAGACCGAAGCCATCCTGCGAGCCTACTCCCCGAAAGATCCGGTTTCACCGCTGCGAGGCAGAACGCGGGCGGGGGCGCTCACCCGGGCCACGATCGCCCGGATTCTCTCCGGATCGAAGCGCAGAAGGCCGCCGATCTTCGTGTACGGTAGGCGGCCGGCGGCCGCGGAGTGGCGCACCCACGTTTCGGATGCCTGGAGGAACTCGGCGACGTCCTTTGCAGTCCACGCTTTCTCGCTCATATGCCGCCCAGCCTCTGAGGCGCTCTCCACCCTGGCCTCGGTGAGCACGCTTGGGCCTGACACAAATGCCCCATCACGTGCCGGGCATGTTAGACCATGCCGACCTGTGCGACAAGAACCCTTGCCGGGTTGGCAGGTGCAGAAAACACGAAGCGATGATGGTGGAGTACAGCCGCAAGTCGGTCCGGCCGCGACAACCCTCAACGAGGGTGTCCTCCAGGCCGAGATCCGCGATGCGGTTCTCGACCCCGCTCTACCACGACCTGCTCCGTCGCTACAGCGCCCGTCGCCGTGCCGGCGCGGGTCGGCCACTCGGATCCCAAGGGCAAGTTGGAGAATGGCGTTGGGGACGCGCACAAGACGCAACTTAAAGGCCTGCGGGCCGGCATGGCCGCCATCGAACGCGCATCCCCGAGGTCCCAACCCCGCGAACCGGGCGCCGCTCGACGTCATCGCGACGCTTAGTCCAGGACGGACTCCAGAGCGGTTCAGGATCGGTTCCTCGACCGCCGCTTGAAGTGCGCCGACTTCCGCGATGCCGGCAAGATCGTCGATACTTTCGACTTCACCGCTCATCCGCTACGAGCACGAACCGAAAGCTCCCGAACTCTCCTTTACGTCGCCTGCGCTCCCATCGGCCCCCGGCGAACGGCGTGGTTTCAGATGGCTCCAGCGCGAGTGCACTGCGGAAACGGATACGTGCTACCGTAAGCGGTCCGAGTCGGACGCTCAGGCCGTAGAGTACCATGGTCCGCGTACAACAACGCGGCTCCGGAGATGATCTCGATCATCCCAGGGCTGATTATGTTCTCTTCTTCGCTCGCAGTCCGCCTGACTCGGGGGCTCGCGTGTCCGCCCCACGATCTAGCGTATCCTCCATAGAGGCGTTCGAGTCGGCGCCTATATGACGGGGGAAGACACCGTTGTTCTACTCGGGGCAACTGGTACGCAGGCGGCAGCCGCAACTAGGTGAGTCGTTCTTCACCGTCGTGTCTGCCGACGGTACGCGGTTCGTGGGGAGCGCGCCCGCTCATGGTGTCAACGAGTTCCGGTCAGTTGACTTCGAACCGGTCCCGATAGCACCCGGCATGCGCTGCCGGGTGAAGGGAACGAGGGCGGAACTGAGTGTTGAGGCCGTCATCGGGACCGCGGATCGCGGCCCCCGCTCGCTGCGACTCGTCGATCCCAAAGGCACTCGGCACACCGCCACGGAATCGCAACTGCTGGACCTCCGCCCGGGCCCGACGCTCCAAGACCATCTGGCTCAATTTAGCTATCGCGGACTTCAGACCGTCCTGCGGCGCGAGCGGGTCGTGAGCGCAAGACGCGCCGTGCAAGGGAACTGCCGCGGTCTCGAGACACTGTACGGCGCGCGCGTCCAACTGCTCGAGCATCAGGTGTCCGTCGTTCGGGCCGTGCTCTCATTCCCAGGACCGCGAGCGCTCCTCGGCGACGAGGTCGGCCTTGGGAAGACTGTCGAATCGGGACTCATCATCGGGGCCCTGCTGAAGCACAAACCCGACCTCAACGTACTCATCGTGTGTCCAGGGGCGCTAGCGACGCAGTGGCTGGCGGAGATTTACTCAAAGTTTCATGGCCACGTATTCTACGTTCCGTCGTTGAGCGGCGGCAACGTACCGGCGTGTTCCAACGCCGTCAGACTCATTCTGACCATGAGCGACGTCTCCCGCTCAGAAGTCCGCGAATACATCGACACCATCCGATGGGACCTTGTCGTGGTCGACGAGGCGCACCGCGTCCCGACAGATAGTGGCTTGTTCGAGTTCCTGCGGTGTCTGTCCGCTCGCGTCGATGGCCTTCTGCTCCTCTCCGCCACGCCCGTGCGCTCGCGAGCGACCGACTTCGTGAGGCTTCTGTCGCTACTGAACCCCTCCGTCTTCGGTCCCAACGACGTGGAGAAACTGGAATCCCTGCGCCCCAAACAGGCAGCGATCGAACACCTCTTCGCGCGCACGGAGGGGTGCTCGCCCTTCGTGCTGCCTATGCGTGCGAAGAGTTGGTCCGAACTCCTGCCCGAAGACAGCAACATCGCCGAGTGGACTGCAACGATGTCGATCGTCGGGACGGAGGAGCGTCAGCGTGAGGCCGAAGTCGCACGCGACCTCCTCCTCCGCTACGTCGCGGATGTTTACCGAGTGGATCACAGAATCATGCGCAACCGCCGGGAGGCACTCCGGAGTCGGCTCAGCCTCCCTGAGAGGACGCTTGAGGTATCGGCACTGCAGCTATCCGATGCGGAACTGCGACTCCTCGCGATGGTGCGTTCTTGGGTTGTCGCGCTTGCAGGGCGCGAAGTGCCACTCCTTCGGCGGTTGCTCCAAGCGGAGGCAATGCAACGAGCCGCGTCCAGCGCCAGGGCACTCGCAACCCTGATCGAGGCGCGACTGATGGGTGTATGCGACCCTTCACTTGCGTCACAAGACCTTCTCGCCATGGCAGGAGCTCCACACTCCCGCGAGGAATTGGACGACAGGCTTGACGACATCTGCGCAGGCGTACCGCCGAGTCCGGGCGAGCAGCAGGCACTTGTTGCCTTAGCATCGGCGGTGACTTCAGCCGCTAAGCAGGAGACGCGTGTACGCCGGGCCGCTGAGTGGGTAATCGAGCGGCTCATATCGCATCCGCGCGAGAAGGTCCTCGTGTTCGTCGAGTACCTTGAGACGTTCGACGCACTGCTTAAGCTTCTTGCAGCGAAACTCAAGACCCACCGCATCGACGTGAGCGCCTTCCGGGAGGGGATGAACGTCGAGGACAAAGAGAGGGCGGCCCAGGCGTTCCTGCATCGTGAGAACTGCCGCGCCTTGGTGTCCGACGCCTCCGGTGGTGAAGGAAGGAACTTCCAGCACGCTGACGTTGTCCTACATGTTGACCTGCCCTGGGACCTCGGAGCGATCGAACAGCGCATTGGCCGGCTTGATCGGATCGGCCGCACAAACAAGGTACTGGTCGCGGCTTTGCACCCAGAAATCGGCGTCGAAGCGCACTGGGCGCGACTGGTATGGGAGGCTTATGGCCTAGGCGCTGGATCGCTCGCGGGGCTGGAATTCCTCGCCGAAGAGACGCAAACCAGGTTTAGGGAAGCCGTAGCCGCTCCGGAGGACGACCAGCTTCTGGAGTTGGTCGCGTCCACCCGCGATCTGGTTGTCGCTGAGCGAGCACGTCTAGCAGCAGACGAAGAACGCCAACTTGACGTGAGGCGGTTCGACCTCGAGGAGACCAAGGAATTCATCCAGGAACTCAAGACGGACGCGAAGATGTCTGGGGGTCGGCCGTCACTCGCTTCCGAGTTTGTGGAGTGGGCACTGGATGTCGGCGTACACTTAGCGGAGCACGGTGCCGCCTGGGATATCGACTTCACGCATCTTGCAGGCTCGGTGCCGGTGGGCCACCAGCGACTTCAGTTCCGAGGAACCTTTGAACGGTGGTTGGCCAAGAAGGACGAAGCGCTCCAGTACCTCGCCTGGGGACATCCCTTCATCGAGTGGTTGGCTGGCACCGTCGCCGATCACCCCGCGTGCCGTGTCGCCGCCGCCACTATTGACGGCGTCAAGAGAGAATGGCGAGGCTGTCGGGTCGTCGTGTGCGCCGAGCCTGATCCCGACACGCTTGCTACGCTGCCGGTATTCCTTCGCGGGCGAGTGGCTTTCACTGCACCGCCTGTGGAGGAAGTCTTCTTTATTGGGTCAAGTGGTGAAGTAGAAACAGACCAGACATTATTGGCGACACTGGCTGCACGCCTAGGTGGAGGTAGTACGCCGAACGCCTCGCACATGTTGGCAGACCCAGCGGTACACGCGCGTTGGAGGGCGGAGATTGAAGCCTGCGTTTCGGTCGCGCTGGGGGTAATGCGCGAGAAGACCGCGAAGGAGTTTCGTGACGCGAGCGAAGAGCTCCGGCAGGAGTTTGCCCCGGAGATCGCCACAGCGCAGGCCATTTCGAGGCAGGCCGGCGCCATCAGGTTTGGGAGCCTGGATCTCACAAAGTATGAGTCCGCAGTAGCCGCCGTCCGCGACCGCCGCGTTTCGGCCGACTCGATCATCTGGATCGAGACGAGGGCCTAACCGATGAACTGGCAGGAATGGCCGACTGCGTCCCTAGAAGCCGCGGTCCTCACGTTTCTCGAGCAAAGCGAGGCACGACTCGCATCCCTCGGCATCCTCGACGTCCGTCACAACGTCGCGGCACTGTGCTCTGCGTACGGCCAGCAAGACGGGGCGCCTACGTATGAGGCTTTGCAGCAAGCACTGGGCCACCTCGTGACGGATGGATCGGTTCTCCTCCTCGGGACTACTCACTTCGGTCCCGAATCGGAGATCCGCAGCCACGTCGCCGAAGTGGTTCGACTGCTGCGACTCGTGCGGCAGCGGTTCCCCTATCATCGCCGGAGCGAGGACAGTCCCCCGCTGGTGAGAGACCTTCTCTGGACACCGCTACGCCGCCTGAGGCCTGAACGAAACCGGCACCTCGCCGAACTGGAACTCCCGCCGGTAACAGATCCTGCTCTGAAGCAGGCAACGGAGCGCTCGGTCGAAGTCCTTCGTACGGCGGTTGAGGCCTACATCGGCCCGGGACGGCCATATTGCGCGAGCGGGTTTCAGTTGGACGCGTTTCGAACCTTGCTCGCCGCAGTATTGACGCCCGGCGAGGTGCGCCGCGGTCAAGTTGTCGCTGCCGGTACCGGGACCGGAAAGACGCACGCTTTCTTCTTTCCTGCACTCGTCGCAGCGCTCATCAGAAGGCACCAGGGCGTCGCCGGGACAGTAGCGATATGCGTCTACAACAGGCAACGGCTAGCGGTGAATCAGTTCCAGGACTTCGTCGACCTGATCCACAAAGTAAACGTGCAGGGTGGTTACTCCCTAAGCATCGGAATCGACTTCGGGGAGGTACCGTATCGAAACGAGGACTTCCGCCAGAACGGCGCTGGCCGGCCGAAGACGCTAGCACGATGGGAATGGGATGCGGCGACTCGGATGTGGGAATGCCCATGGGCAGTATGCCCGCATCCCGGATGCGGGCAACCGCTGCGCGTCAGGAGTACCGGCAAGCCCGTCCTGGCCTGCAACGATCATGGGCCTTTCGCGTTCATTCGGGTCACACGAGGATCTATCGCGGACGACCCGCCGACGTTCTACGTTGCAACGGGCGCGTCCTTGCACTCACGGCTTCAGGACTCGGTTTATCGGGGAGTATTCGGTGAATACCGGGGTCATAGGAGTCCCGACCTCATAATGTTCGACGAGATTCACCTCTACGAGGGCGTCGAGGGGATCCAATCTGCACTGCTGGCACGCCGCCTCCGGCGGCGCCTTGAACGGGCCGATGGAAAGCCAGTGATGGTCGGCCTCTCTGCAACGATTGCCGACCCAGTCCAGTTCTTTTCTGAATTCACTGGTCTGTCGCAGTCAGACATCGGCGTGATCACGCCTGATGAATCCGAACTGAGGTGGGATGGCGTCGAGCACTTCATCACGATCAAATCCGAACCGGACGAGGAGGTCTCTCCGCTCTCGACATTGCTCCAAACAGCGATGCTTCTCGGGCATCTGCTGCCTCGCCCGGCTTCGGGGCCTCCCCGAACGTTCGGGTTCACAGACTCTCTTGACCGGGTGGGTCGGTGGGACGACCGGCAACGGGACGCGGAAGGGAATCAACGCCTGTACGCGTTGCGGCAACCCGGGATCACGCGGGTGGCTCTCGGAGCGTTTTCCAATCAGCAGCAAGTACAGGATCCGGTCACATATTCCATGGCGGGGCCGAGGCATGATTGCACTCCCTGCATGAATGCTCGTACGCCAGACGTTGGATGCCCAGTCTTTGCGGACGGAGAGTGCTGGTTCTCCATGGTCACTCTGGGAACGACGGCACCCCTCAGCATCGGTATACAGAGCAGTCGCAACACACGTGGCCTCGAGTCGTCGGACCTGCTAATTGCCACATCCAGCCTAGAGGTAGGCTTCGATGACGCGCGCGTTCGCGCGGTTCTGCAGTACCAGGCCCCCACCGGTCCAGCAGCGTTCACGCAGCGCAGAGGCCGAGCTGGACGCCCGAGTGACAGTCGCACCTTCGTTGTTTCCGTGCTGAGCCCATACCGACGTCAGGACGAGTTCTATTTTCGGAACACGCATCTGCTGACAGATCCGGTGTTTGCGAAGATTCCGCTGAATGCCGCGAATCGCGTATTGGCCCGCGCTCACGCAATGTATTTGCTACTGGACCGTGTCGCCCAGCAGCAGACGTTCTCGTCAAGTACTCTAGCGCGGAACGACGCCACTCGGTTGATGGCGTCCGTGGAGGGACGAAACTGGGGCTACCTCCTCGACGACCTCAGTCGGACGTTTGGGGTTGACGATCAGGAACTACTCGCGCTCGTCGATGCAGAGCATGTTGGCGTCTTGCGCGCCTTGCTCCCGGAACTCGTCAGCCGCGTTGCGTCCATGCCGGCACCCGGTGCCGGTGAGCGCCGCGCCTACACGTCAGTCGGCGACGTCCTCGCCAACCAACTTCCACCAGACTTGATGACGCCAGCACCTTCCGAGTTGATCAGGTCGGAACCGGATCCGGCCTCGGGCGCTGATCCCGAGCACGTCGATATCATGTTTGGCCTCTCGGAGGGCGCTCCCGGTAACGTGCGGTACCGGTACTCACTGGCGATGTGGGTACCACTGCCACGCATCGACGAGTCTGTGTTTGAGGTGGCACTTCCATACGGTGTCGACCCGACGGCGACTCCGCTCGGTCTCATCACTGAGGGCGAGTTGCCGCCCGCTGCGGCGAGGGACCTCGGGTTGCCCCCGGGGGCACAGATACCACTCCGTCGACCGACGAGGGTCTCGTTCCAGCGGTTTCTCGTCGGGCGGAACCGTTCGAGATTCCGACTACAGAATGATGGCAGGATCGTTGAGGGGCAGAATGCCGGTCGCAACATCCTGGACAATTCCAACAGTAGGCTGCTCCGGTATGAGCTCGCGGACATCCCGAAATCGTACGAGGAGTGGACGCCTATTCTTACGCCAGAGATCTTCTCTCACCCGCTGAGTGCCGCATTCCACCGAGTTCAGGTGGCAAAGGCGAGCGCAGACGCACCAGTCGTTGTTCGAAGGTTTGCGCTCGGTGCGGAGTTCTCGGTTGCACTCGAAAGGGGCGACGCGGAAGAGGGTCGCGTCGGCTTTGTCCTCGACCGTCAACCTGTTGCGCTGGGGCAGATTCTGTCAGCGGATGGGCTCCGTTTCACTTGGAATGGAGGGTCTGGATTCCGGCCGGACGATGATCTTATCCGTGAAGTCGCGCACAGGGCATTTCAATGGTCTTGCCGACGTACCGTCACCGTTGGCAATGTCTTCTCGCGAGCGAAGGCGATTGAGGCGGTCGCGTACTGCGCCGCCCAGGAGATCCTTAGTGGGAGGTCGCCAGCAGACTGGCTGTCCAGATTCGAAACCGGAGATTCCGACGCTCTCGCCGCGACCCACGCAGCTTTCGACCGACTTTTCGACCCGAAGATTCGCACGGCGGCGGCCTTCGCCATGGTCGTAGGGGATCCCGCGAGTCGGCGAGCGATCCGAGACGCGTGGAACCAGACCGTCGGAGCGCCCGGGTTCCGAAGTCCGGCGATGGAGGCCTACCTAAAGGACAGCCTCTCGGTATCGATTGGGGCTGCGCTGGTAGGAGGAATCGAGCGCGTCCTTGGCCTTGATCTCTCCGATGCAGTCGCGTGGCGCTCAGGTCTCGTGGCCAACGGACGTCCAGCAGCGGCACCCGTCGACATCGACCTCTACGAACTGACTTCGGGAGGGATCGGCATCCTTGAGCAGGTTGCCGCAACGTGGAGGAGACAGCCAACCGCACTCTGGAATGCGGCCGAGGAGAGCGCATACGCGTGCCCCACGGCACGCCATCAGAAGTTCGTCGAACAACTCGCTTCTCTCGATGACGGCGCCTTCGCGCACCTGCTAGAGGGAGCTGCCGACTTGGTCACCGGGGCAAGGACGTCGCTCGAGGACGCGCTCCATCGTTTCCGTTCCAACACGCTCCCGGGTATCCACTGGGACCTCGAGGATCAGGATCTCCGCAGCCTGATGCGATTGGTTGGGAAGAACCAGGACTCGCGTTTCGAATTGCCGTTAGTGCGCGCCGTCACGCGTGAGGCTGCGCAGTTCCGCACCGCTGTTGGCCGATGGCCGAGCGCGCGAGAACTGGGCGCTCACGTTGTGGCAGGGCTGGAGGGTGGCCGCTTTGCGCCGGGCTCACTGACGACGCTCGCCACGAACCTAGCACAATGGATCGACCCCAACATTGATCGAGAGAGATATCGACGCACGCTGCAGAGTCAAATCGAGAGGCGATATGCGCGGTCGTGCTCGCCCTCGTGCCCTTCTTGCATCGGAGCGGAAACAACCCCGGAGATTGAGCCCGATCGAGAACTCCTAACTGCCTACTTCGATGCGCAGGCGAGGAGCAGCACGATCTCGGTCGAACGTGATGTGCCCGCGGACGTGCTTCGCGACGTCGCGCTAATGTGGCGCGCTGGCCAGTCGTGCCTCCGACTGCGATACGGTGACGCGCTATGCGGCACGGTAGCGACTGTCCTAACATGCTGTACGACAGAGCGGGTGGCTGGCAACTACTCGGAAGTCGAGGCTGCCGCTTCATGGGCCCGAACCAGGAGTCTCGACCTCGCCCGAGGGTATTTCCGGGAACTGGGTCTCGAGTTGGGGGTTCAGGTATCGTGACAGACAGGTTCATCAACACGGTTACGGAGCCTTCGTCGTTGCGGCGAGCCCTTGGTTCGTGGCTCGCTGCCGAACTTCTGCACCTTCAAGCGTCGAGGGCTGGGACCATCCGCCTGATCACTCCCTGGCTCTCCGACGTCCCCGTCGCGTCCGTTGGACCATCGTGGCTTGGCGTGGCGCCGAGTTCCGTGCGCCCAGTCAGGACCGTTCTTGATCTGCTGGGCGCGTACGCGCGACAGGGCGGAGACGTCGCCATCCTTATCCGCGAAGTTCCTGGTGACCGGACGACCAGGAGGACGGCCGACATTCTGGGCCACTGGGATGCCAGAAGGCACCCGCGCGTGACCATCAAGTCGTCAACAGCCGAGCACGCGAAGATCTGGGTAGGGCAGCGTCTTGCCTTCTTCGGTTCCTCGAACATGACCGAGGGTGGGCTAGGCGTGAACAAGGAACTGATGGAAGTCACCGACAACCAAGACCGAATCGCGAGGCTAGCGAGCGAGGCCGACGTGTTCCTGGGGTCTTCGAAGGTCCGCTAACTTGAACTCGGAGCGCACACGTGCTGGTTGATTGGGTCATCTGCAGCACGCCAGAGTCGAGCGTGGTGTTCTCTAGGGCTGCCACCGCAGAGTTTGCCAGGAAGGCGGGGATGCCGCCGCTGGTGAACGTGACGGCGACTACCCGCGCCGCTCCACCACGATGGGCCGTTCTCGACGGTCCGGAGGCCTTCGAGATCTCAGGCGGCGGTATCGACGACTGGTTGACGCACCTCTCATCCGCCGTCGGGCCACTCGGGCTGGTTCACGGTGATCCGATCGGAACTGGTGCCCGAACCTGGGCTCATCCTACCCTCGGACGAATCCGCATTAAGGCCGAGCAGTTCGGATTCGAGCAGAAGGCGCTCTCTCAAGCACAGGTTGATCGACTCACCGACGAACTTGGCTGGCGATGCGAGCCCAAGAACTCCTGGTGGGTGTTTACGCGACGGCCGACCGCCAGGATCGTCGAACCGTGGCAGGCCGTTGCGTACTCGTTGGCGGTGGCTCTCGATCGGGACACCTCCGTGTCCGATCTTGAGGGCTGGAATTCCAGCCTGGATCTGCGACTTCGTGAACTGCGCTCCCGCGGCGTCGCCGCCCAGACCTCGAGGGCGCTACTCTCAACGATCGAATCCCTTTTAGACCAGGGCGCGATCCAGTTGGCCGAGGGAAGGCTTGAGGCATACGAACGCGCGGCGGGGTCAGACTCTACGGCGGGACCGTATCGAATCCTCGTCGGCTGGATGAAGAGCGACTGGCTGACCGTGAATGCCCTGGCGAGCGCCCACTCGTTTCCGCTCAATCCCGCCCTCGCGTGGCGTATTGCATGGGCCCAGTTCGAGCTCGGGCATCCCCAGGCGGCGCAGCAGACTCTCTCTAGGTTCCCGCACCTGCCGCCGACGACGTCGCGAGTGGGAGCATGGTACCGAGCAACGATGGCTCTCGTCGAGGCGAGCCAGGGCCGGCTAGCCGCAGCGACGCGGCTCCTCGCCGAGCTCCCCAGGGATGCCGCGCTGGAACCGACGCGGTCGCGCATTGCTGCAATAATCAACAGCGCGCTGCATACGGCCGCACGGTCGGGTGCCTCGACCGTTCAGCGTGAACTAGGCGATGTTCTCGAGTGGAAGGAGGCTGATCTACCGTCCGAGGTTAAGGAAGCGATCGCACCGTGGCTCAGAGCGCAGACCCCCGAGCCGGCGGGCGCCGAGCCGGTGGCACCAGAGGATGCCTTCGCTCGATGGGAGGCGGCTCTAGGGCTGGCAACAACGGATCCCCAGCAGTCGCGTTTTGAGGCGGAGCGTTTGCTAACGGATGAATTGAGGGGGCGCGCGTCACCCATCCGCACCTCCCGCCTGCTGATGACGGCGATCCCGCAGTGCCACGATTGGCGGCCATCGGAGCGACTACTGAGGACGCTAGCCTCGCTGGACGACAACGCGCCGTTGCTCCCCGCTGCTCAGGGCGCCGTCGCCCGTGCGTTCCTGCTGGCCGAAGATCGAAGTCGGGCTGTTCAGTTCGCCAGGCAGGTGGTTCACTCTGCGGACGCCATCCCCGTTCTGGATCTCCAGGCCGCGGCCGAGGTCCTTTCCCCCGATCCGGCACAGTCGGACGGAGATGCACGAGTCGCGTGGATCAATTTCCTTGGGACGCCACCGCGGTGGAAGGTGCGTCCGCGCCTGGCCGGAGGGGCTGACCTTATACGGGCCGACGTTGTGCGAGGCCTCGCGGAGCAACTGTACCTCGCGAGCGAGTACTCCCGCTTGATCGCGCTCATGTTCAACGAACTCGAACCGCTTGAGCGATGGTCTGACCTATGGGGCGCCCGTCGCGAAGCGGTGTTGCTCGTCGACGCACTAGCGGACACTGGAGACCGCGGGACCGCGTTTGAAGTCCTGTCGCAGATGCTCCCGATTGCGATCGCGGCGCGTGACCCGGCGTTTGTTGGGGATGAGATCCTCCGCCGCTGTGAGTCGTCCTCCTCCGCGGGGCCGCTAGAAGCGGGCGAGTGGCAGGTCATCATCGAGCGACTGCTACCCACACTCCACGAGCTCGGTTCCGAGGATCTTCGTAAGCGCGTTGAGAACCAAGCGCTGCTCCTCCTCGCGCGCGCACGCTGGGCGAGCGACGACATCGACTTCTTGCCCGGGCTCCTTGTCCAGACCATGCGGGCGGCGGGTCTCGCGATTCCGCCCGAGT
>JAEZYO010000665.1 GCA_023419055.1 Pseudomonadota bacterium
CGTTCGCATCATGCAGCGGGCCGGACACCGGTCGTTCTCGACCACGATGATCTACGTCCGCGAGGCCGAGGCGGTCGGGCTCAACGTGGGAACGCCCTTCCCCACGCTGCCTAAGTCCGTGATCGAAGCTGAGAGCGACTCAGAAGAAAGTGGTGGCGCCGGGTCCGAATCGTCCAAGCGATTCGCCCAGCGCCACCTTCCGGCCACACAATTCAGCGCCAAAACAGCAAGAAGGCGCAGCGTCCCCAACGGGATTCGAACCCGTGTTACAGCCTTGAAAGGGCCGTGTCCTGGGCCGGCTAGACGATGGGGACGTTGAAGGGGCCGGGAACATAGTCTGAGGTTTTCGGTTAGACAACCCTAACCGTCAGCTTCCTGCATGTTTTCAGGAACTTGGCCGGCTCTCCGGGCGAACTTTTCCCGAAGGGGGCTATTCGGTGGGCTCGAGCCGTGTATCGTCCGGCGGCTTTGGACGCCAGCGCCCGTTCGATCTCCGACCCCCATCCTCGTCAGTCTGAGCCGGCTCCGTCGCCGTCGAGTCACGTGGCCGTACGCCGCTTTCCCGTGCTGCCGACGGTGCTCCTCTTCGTGGTCTCCGGAGCGACCGGGCTCGTCGACCAGCTCTGCTTCGCCAAGTACCTGACGTACATCGTGGGTTCCACGGCTTACGCGGTGAGCGCGGTGCTCGCGGCGTTCATGACCGGCCTCGCGCTCGGCGCGCACCTCGCGGGGAAGCGCGCGGCTCGCGTGACGCGCCCGCTCTATGCCTACGGAGTGCTCGAGCTCGTGGTCGCGCTGTTCGTGGCGCTGACGCCGTTCGGGTTCGAGCTCCTGACGCCGGTGTACGCGAGCGTCGCGAGGAGCTTCCCTGACTCGCTCGCCGTGCTCTCGGTGTCGCGCTGGCTCGTGGCGCTCGCCCTCGTGATCGTGCCGACGACGGCCATGGGCGCGACCCTGCCGCTCCTCTCTCGCGCGCTCGAGCTCGAATCGGGCTTCGAGTCCAAGTCGCGCCGGGAGCGGCTGCTCGGCGCGCTCTACGCCGCGAACACCTTCGGCGGAGCCATGGGCTCTCTGGCGGCGGCCTACGCCATCGTCCCGGCGCTCGGCGTGCGCGGCACCTTGCTCGCTTCCGCGCTCGCGAGCGCGGCGGTGGGCGGGCTGGCGCTCTATATCGGACGCGGGTTCCGCGTGCCCGTGGCTACGGAAGCCGTGCAAGACGTGAAGGTCACGAGCGAGCTCGCGCCGGAGCCCCGCGGCCGCGAGGCCGCGTTGCTGTCGGCGCTGGCCTTTGCGTCGGGTTGCCTGGTTTTCGCCGCGGAGGTGGTGTTCACCCACCTGCTCGCGCTCATCATCGGGAACAGCGCCTACGCCTTCGGCTTGATTTTGGCGATCTTCCTCCTGTGCCTGTTCTTCGGGGCGGCGCGCACGGGCTTTGCGCGTCAGAAGTTCGGCGAGAGCGCGCTGCCGCTCGGGCTCGTGGCGACCGGGCTCGCGCTCGGCGTGACGCTGCCGCTCTGGGACAAGCTGCCGTACCTCTTCACCAACACGGGCGAGGTCATCAAGACCTTCGGGGCGCGTGAGGCGACCCGAGCGCTCGCGGCGTTCTTGATCTTGTGCGTGCCCACCACGTTGATGGGCTTCACCTTCCCGCTCCTGCTCCAGCGGGTGGCTTCCGTCGGAAGCGCCGAGAAGTGGGTCGGACGGCTCACCTCGATCAACACCATCGGCGCCGTCGGCGGCTCGCTCTTGACGGGGTACTTCCTGCTCCCGCTGCTCGGCTCCGAACGCACGCTCCTGCTCGTGGCCGGGGTGTTCGCGGCGGCCGGAGTCGCGAGCGCGAGCTGGGCCGCGCCGAAGGTTCGGCGCTTCGTGCACGGCGGCGCGGCGCTCGCCGTCGTCCTGGCCGTGGCGACCCCGCGCTGGGATCTGCCGCGGCTGACCAGCGGCACGAACGTGTACTTCGAGGGCTGGGAGGCGCCGCACGCGCTCCTCTTCGTGCGGGAGGACGTGCACGGCGGCGTCACCACCGTCACGCAGGGTAAGGACGGCG
The DNA here is from genome assembly GCA_023419055.1 of Pseudomonadota bacterium. The sequence goes on from JAEZYO010000665.1 coordinate 2,051, forward strand.
TGTTGACGCTGCTCACGAACGGCAAGTTCCAGGGCAACACCGGCTGGGAGATGAACGCCCAGCGCTTCTTCGCTCACTACCCCTCGCTGTTCGTGAAGCGGCACGACGCCGCGCTCGTGATCGGTCTCGGCACCGGGACCACGCTCGGCACGCTGGCTGCCTATCCCTGGAAGCACCTCGACGTCGTCGAGATCTCGCCCTCGATCGTCGAAGCGGCGCGCCAGCACTTCCAGAGCGGAAACCTCGGAGCGCTCGACGATCCGAGGGTCAGCTTGCACCTCGGCGACGGCCGCAACTACCTCCTCGTCCGCGAGAACCGCTACGACCTCATCAGCATGGAGCTGTCGAGCATCTGGTTCGCGGGCGCGGCGAACCTCTACAGCCACGAGTACTACGAGCTCGTGAAGAGCCGGCTCACCGAGGGCGGCGTCTTCCAGCAGTGGGTTCAGCTCCACCACGTCTATCGGCGCGATTTCGCCACCATCGTGAATACGCTCCGGCACTCGTTCCGTCACGTGGCGCTCTTCTACGGCGGCGGGCAAGGCATCCTCGTGGCGTCCGACGCGCCGCTCGTGGCCTCCGAATCCCAGCTCCACGCGCTCGAGCATCAGCAGAAGATGCGGGCCATCATCCCGCACGAGCGACCGCTGCTCGACCTCTTCGACGATCTGTTGATGGTCGACGATGGGCTCGATCGCTACCTCCAAGACTCCGCGAAGCTCGCGGGGCTCGGCGTGGAGGACATGCTGTCGACCGATCACAACCTCTACCTCGAGTACGCGACACCCCGCGGCAACGTGCTGCCCTGGATCGCGCGCGAAGAGCTGGTCGCGGAGATCCGCCGTTACCGCGACGGCGGAGCGATCGCCGCCATGATCGGGCCCTGACGGCCGAGCAGCTTTTCGCGGGCGAGAACCCGCCTCGACTCACGAAGGTCCGCGTGATAGCGGCAGAGATCGATGCGGTCGCTGCTCGCAGCGTTGATCCTCTGCCAGGGCCTGACCTCGGGCTGCGCCTCCACCGTGCGTCGCATGGATGGCGAGGTCCGCACGTCTGCCGGACCGTCGCGTTCGAGCTGCGAGAGGGAAGATTGGCTCGTGATCGCGCCGACTCACGCGGAGCCAGCCCTCACCAAGAAGCGTTCCGACCTGCGCGACGACGGAGTCGCGCTCTACCGCGTCGGTGAGACCCAGCCCGCTCCCTTGCCTCCGCTCCGGGCGGCGCTCGTCCAGACACCCGAAGAGGCGCGCCTGTTCGATCCTCGGGAGGAGCGGCTCGCGAGCCACGATCTCAGGCAAACCGTCTCCGCAGGGATGGGGATCCTCGGTGTCATCGGCATCGGCGTGGGGACCTTCCTGTTCATCGACTCGTTCGAGACCAAACACGTGGTCGAGGACGGAGTCCCGGGCGAGGAGCAGGTGGTCGACGGCACGAAGGCCACCGTGGGCGGGATCGTGCTCGCGGCCGGCTTTGGGCTCGGCATCGGCGGGCTCGTGCTGAACCCGGGGCAAGTCGAGCGCTCGGACGCCGAAGCGGCACGCTACACGTTCCTGCCTCCGAAGGACGATCCGAAGCTCGTCGTGCAGATGGTGGAGCGCCACAACCTCGCGGTCCGCGCGCGCTGCACTCGCGGCACGACGAGCGTTCAGGCCGCAGGCGAAGAGCCCGCGGCCCCGTGACGGCGTGAGCGACTAAGCCGAGCGCTGGCGAGCGCGGCTGCCGCGACGGCTCGCGACCGCCACTTCCGCGACCTCGGAGTCCGGAGCTTGCTCGAGCGCCGGAAACGCGACCAGGCCACTCTCGAGCCGCTTTCGCGGAGACCCCGTGTGGAGGCGGGCCCTGTCGAGC
>JAEZYO010000695.1 GCA_023419055.1 Pseudomonadota bacterium
TTCTGGGGGCAGCGGTGGTGATCGGATCGCTCCCAGGGGGCATTGATCGAGCTCACGGTGACGAGGCGCCGCGTCCGGCGGGTGAGAGCTGACTTCTCGTATGATTCCGTGTGGTTGTGTCATCGCAAGGGCTCGTCGCCTGGGCGTGCGGGGCCCGCACGAAGGGGCTCGAGGCAGCGTCGGAGGGTGACGAAACGGCACGGAGTGGCGCAATCGGTAACACCGCGGGGACCCGGGTCCCTTCCCCGCGCCAATGAACCGCGGCCAGCCGTTCTCAGGTTTCGTCGACGGGCTGCAAGGCTCCGAGCACGGTAGGGATGAGCTCGGAGACGTTCGGGTGAATGGGCACCGCCCACTGGTAGACGGGGTAGGGGACGCGCGCGTGCATCATGTCGATGACGCCGTGGATCGCCTCGTCTCCGCTGGTGCCGAGGATGGTCGCGCCCAAGATCTGACGCGTCTCTCGATCGGCGACGATCTTCATGAAGCCTTGCGTTTCGCCCTTCTCGATCGCGCGGCTCACGCGCGTCATCGGCCGCTTGGCGAGGAGCAGCGGGCGACCGGTCTTTCTGGCCTCGGCCTCGCTCATGCCCACGCGCCCGAGCGGGGGATCGATGTAGAGCGCGTAGGCGGGCACGCGATCTCGGACGCTCCGATCGGCGCCGTCGAGCAGGTTGGCGGCCACGATCTCGAAGTCGTTGTACGAGGTGTGCGTGAACGCTCCGCGCCCGTTGCAGTCGCCGAGCGCCCAGATCCCCGGCACATTGCTCTCGAGCCGGTCGTTCACCTGAATGTAGCCTCGCTCGTTCGTGGCCACGCCGGCGCGGTCGAGCCCGAGATCGCTCGTATTCGGGGTCCGGCCGACCGCGAGGAGCACGTGCGAGCCGACCACGTCAGGAGCTCCGGACTTGCAATCGACGTGCACCCGGACTCCCTCCGGCGCGCGCGCCAGGCGGATGCACTCCGCGCCGGTGCGCAGGGCGATCCCTTCACCCTCGAGGATGGAAGTCACGGCCTCGGCGACGTCCTCGTCTTCACGCCGGAGCAGCCGCTCGGACATCTCGACGAGGGTCACTTCCGAGCCGAAGCGCCGAAACATCTGGGCGAACTCGAGCCCGACGTAGCCGCCGCCGACGACCACGAGGTGGCGAGGCAGCGCCTCGATTTCGAGCAGGGAGCTGTTGGTGAGGAACGGCACCTCCTCGACGCCGGGCAGCTTCGGAACCGTTGCCCGGCCGCCGACGTCGAGGAAAATTCGCGGCGCGCTCACGAGCTCACTCCCGACGCGGAGCGTGTCGGGCGACTCGAATCGAGCGTGCCCCTGGATGACCGTGCAGCCGGAGATGCCGCGCACCCACTTCTCCACGTTGCCGCGCGAGCGCGCGGCCACCGCGGCGGCACGCTCGCGAACTCGACCAAAGTCCACGCTGACGGGCCCCTCGATCACGACCCCGTACTCCGCGGCTCGGCGCGCGAGGTGAGCCGCGTACGCGCTCGCCACGAGGGTCTTCGTCGGCGTGCAGCCGGTGTTCACGCACGTGCCCCCGAAGCGACCTCGTTCGATCAGCGCGACCTTCATGCCCGAACCGGCGAGCCGCTCGGCGAGCGGCGGCCCCGCCTGACCAGCTCCGACCACTATCGCGTCGAAGCGCCTCGTCTCCTGCGTGTTCACGGCAACACCGCCACGATGGCGATGGACGAGACCAGCGCGACGGCATCTTCGAGGAAGGCCGCCGGCCGATCACGGCCGAACGCGCGCGCCAGCCGAGCTCGGAACGCGCGCCCGCCGAGCGTGCCCACGACCGCACCGGCCGCCCCCGCGAGGGCTCCCACGAGCGAGCTCGACGCGGCTGCCACCGCGAGCGCGGCGCCCGCGAGCGAGCCCGTCACGATCCTCGTGACGAACTGCACCGGGACCGTTCGGCTCGGCGTCGCGGGGAGCTGGTCCGTGACGAGCTCCGAGAGCGCGAGCAAGCTCAAGAGCCAGGGCATCCAGGGGCGCTCGAAAAACGTGAGCCAGGTCCCCTCGAGATCGATGACCCCCATGTACGCGGCCCAGCTGACGACAGCGGGCACCAGCATGGCCCGCAGCCCCGAAACCACTCCGATGAGGAGCGCGAGCACATAGATTTCCATGCAGGGCTCGAAGCACGCGCCGTGCCGGACTACTGATACGCTGGGGTGATGGCAGCCCGAAAGCCCCCACCCGTGACCAGGCGCGCTCCGGGCCCCCATCCCTCCGCGCTCGGCGCGGACAGGCTGAGGCGCCTGCGCGACCTCTGCCTCGCGCACCCGGACACTACCGAAAAAGTGGCCTGGGGCGATCCCACGTTTCGGGTGCGTGACCGCATCTTCGTGATGCAAAAGGGCAACTACACCGGGGGACGGCCCTCCATCTGGCTCAAGGTTCGCGAAGGCGGCCAGTCGCTGCTCGTGGCTTCCAAGCCCGAGCTTTGCTTCGTGCCGCCTTACGTCGGGCACAAGGGTTGGGTCGGCGTGTACCTCGACGGCCGCAGCGTGCCTTGGTCTTTCGTAGCCGAGCTCATCGCGGAGAGCTACGCGCTCGTCGCTCCTCGACGATCAGCGCGCAAACCAACTCCGCGACGTCGCGCATGAAGTCGTAGTCGAGCGTCTCCGGAGTGTCGCTCGGGCGGTGATAGTTCGGGTTTCGAAAGTTCCCGGTATCCGTCCACAGCAGGGCCGAAAGACCGGCGCTCCAGAACGGAAAATGGTCACTCCGCGCGAGATCCGGAAAGAGCCGATGGAGCGGTCCCCAGGTCTTCGCCCCGAGGACTCGTAGGCTCGGGGCCACGGGTGAGGCGAGGGCTCTATCGATCAATGGGTTGGTCGCGCCCTTCGCCACCAGGCCCAGAAAATCAGGCGCCTTCAAGCGAGCCGGCAGCAAGGGGAAGGGAAGGGGTTGCGACTCGGACGCGCCCCGCCCCCGATACCCGACCATCTCGAGGACGTGTACCGCGCCGACCTCGCAAGGCAGCGCGGCGAGACCCGACCGCACGAAGTCCTGGCTACCGAGCAGCCCGTCTTCCTCGGCGTTGAACGCGATGAAGCCCACCTGCTCTCTTTTTTCGCCGAGGACCCGCGCGCACTCGAGCATCACCGCGAGCCCGCTCGCGTTGTCGTCTGCACCCGGACAGAACGGCACGCTGTCGTAGTGAGCCGCGACGAACGAAAGCCTTTCGCCGTCAGCGCCCTGGGGCAGCGCGACGACGTTCCGGTAGTCGCCCTGAAACCGAGCTACGAAACCCGCCGCCTCCAAGGCCCCGGCGAGCTCTTCTCCGACCCGGCGGTTCTGGCGAGGGTGCATCGAGAAATGTCGCGGCACCGCGAGCCGCTCCGTCCATTCGCGCAGCCGCGCCACGGAAGGTGCCACCAAGGGACGGATCTCGGCGCCCGCGCGTCCCGCGCGCTCTCGAATCTTGAGCATGGACTTACAGCGTAAGCTTATGGTGTAAGCTCGTCAAGGATGGCGAAACAGGAACCGCTCTCGCGCCCTCGAGTGCTCGAGGCGGCGCTCGCCCTCCTCGATCGCGAGGGACTCGAAGCCATTTCCATGCGGCGAGTGGGCGAAGCGCTCGGCGTGGAGGCCATGTCGCTCTACCGCTACGTCCCGAGCAAAGCTGCCCTGCTCGATGGGCTCTACGAGGCCGTGCTCAGCGAGTTACCCGAGCCCTCGCCCGCGAAGAGCGCGAGCGGCGTGCTGGCCGAGCGAGCCCGCGCCTTGCGCGCTGCATTTCGACAACACCCGCACGCGTTGCCACTCTTCGCTTCGCGCCCCGCCGTCACACGGGCTTCGATCGCTCATGTCGAGTTCGTGCTCGACGCCCTGCACCGCTCCGGCTTCTCCGCGAAGGACGCGCTCCGGATCCTCCAGGTTACGTTCGCTTTCGTACTCGGTCACGCGCTCGGCTCGTACTCACCGAGGCGCGCCGACGAAGCCTCGCACCCCGACTACGCGAGCCTCGGCGAGGACTCGTTCCCCCAGGTCCGCGCCGCCGCGCGCGCGCTCGCGCACCACGACCCGGAAGAGGAGTTCGAGTTCGGCCTCGCCGCTCTGCTCGCTGGGCTCGGTCTCCGGAGCTCACGCCGGCGTTGAGGCCCGATCAATCGAAGAGGTCGCCCAGGTTCTCGAGCCAGCTCTTCTTCTTGTACGGGCGGTGCTGCTGATCCCGACGAGCGGGAGCCTGGCCGTAGCCGTGACCACGACTGGACGACGGCGGCTCGCGA
>JAEZYO010000712.1 GCA_023419055.1 Pseudomonadota bacterium
GTGCTGAAGCACGCTGAGGAGGAGCAACGCAGGAATGCGACGCGGATCTGTAGGCCAGCGACGGGAGAGGTTCTAGGACTGGCTCTAAGGTCACCGCGGGCCTGGCGACTCACGAGCGGGGTTCAGCGGCAAGAAAAAGTTGCGGTCAGGCGACGCCCTGTTCGCGAGTCCAGTGGCAAGCGCGCTCGTTCCGCCACGGGGCCCAAGCGAGCGAGCGCGAAGGTGGCCCAGTACTGGATGATCGGGTTCGAGTCCGAAAGGCAGGCCATCACGTCGTCGAACGTGGCGGACGCTCCTTCCGCCAGGTTACCGAGGACTCGAGCGCCCTGCGGCGCACGCCTTCTAGGGCGCCGTTCCGAGCTGCCCACGCCAGAGCTGTTGCGACGCGTTCGGCGTCTCGCGCGCCGAGCATCTCGGCTGCCGTTTCCCGATCTTTCGGGTCTCCGGTTCGAAGGAGCTCGAGCAACATCGGCGTGTCGTCCACGTCGTCCCCCTCCTCGTCGTGACTCCGCTGAGGATCCCAGAACCCGAGGTCGTGCCGTTTGGCGATCGACTTGGCGATGCGTGTTCAAAGGTCGATCGATGCCTATGCGGGGTCCAGTGCCTCGAGCGCGAGACCTTCGGCGCGGGCGGCCTCGACCAACGAGTCAGCGGCTGCTCGAGGAATCGGCTCCGCCCCCGTCCAGTCACCGAGGTTCGTGCGGAGCGCCCGTTCCAGAAAGCTCTCCCGCGTAGAGACTGATGTCGTAGCTCATCCCGAATAGTGTGGAGCTTACGGGCAACGCGACGACAACAGGAGGACCTCGAGTGACGACGGTTCAATTCGAGAAGTTCTGAACTGCCCAGACTTCGCCCGAGGGCGTCGTATGAAATCCGCAGGCCACCTTCGTCACCGAGGGGTCGGTCATGTTGATGAAATGGCCGTGCGTTTCGTAGCACTCGCCGGTACACGAGCTCGTGGGAGGCGGTCCTTCATCCCACATCTGCTGCATGCAGAGCCCTATGACCTGGTTGTTCGACGCATAGCCAGGGCATTCATTCTGCGCGCCGCCAGGCTGGCAGATGTTGGCGATGGCGCCCGCATGAGCGCTGTTCTTTTCCGCGTCGTACTCGGCCATTTGATTCGCGCAGGCTTCGCCGTCAGCCCTCCGCTCCAAGGCGGGTAGGCACGCGCACTGGGTCAGGAACTGATTGATGCGGTTGACGCAGTCTTGGTAGATGTCGCCCGTGCTTGGCGGGGGATCCAGCTTGCACGAGATATTCTTCACACAGCCAGTCGTGCCGCCGCTACCGCCGCCCGAAGTGCCACCGCCAGCCGCGCCCCCGGCGCCGCCGTCACCCGCGAAGCCGCCGAGTGACGTGCCACCGCTACCCGCGGCTCCGCTCGAACCGCCAGTGCCGCCGCTGTTCGCGTTGCCACCGGTGCCGCTCGTTCCGCTCGTGGTCCCGGCGCTGCTCGGCGCAGTGCCGCCGCTCGATGGAGACAGGGAGCCTCCGCCGCCCGTCGTGGAGCCGCCGGAGCCCCCGGACCCTCCGTGAGGGCTCGCCCCGCTGCCACCGCCACCCATCGGCGGTTGCTCCGGCGAGCTCTCACAACCCAGCGCCAGCGCGAAGGCGATCCAACCAAGCCTTTCGGGTCGCATGGCCTTCATGTGTCCGGAAGCCGGTGAACGCGATCAACAAATCGAAGCGCAGGGGTGGGACGGCGCGCCGAAATGCCGTGTCAGAGTAGAGTGGTCCGAAAATGCCGCCACGCTTGCAATCGACGTTCGCACCGGAGCGCGACGGTTCGCGCTCCGCTCGGCCCGGCCCCGACCCTTGGGATCACGCTCACTCCGGGCCGATGATCCCGGCAAAGGGCACGAGCCAAGTCGTGGAACCGAATGACGTCGTGCGCGGTACGCGGACATAGCCGCGATCGTGGTCGCCACACTCGGCACCGAATGGACCGAGGATCACTTCGTAGATTGCGGATTCTCCGCTCGAGCCGGCGAACGCGTAGCCTCTGCCGCTATTGCCGGCGGGTAGCACCGACCCAGCGCTGAGGTCGCAGACCTTCGTCGTCAGCTCCTCCTCCGCGAAGACGCTGACGTTCTCGAAAACGGCATAGTAGGGCACGCCCTCGCCGATCTCGCAGTTGCTCGTGAATGGCCAACTTCCGTCGGGGCCAGGCTCCAACTCGAAGGAATCCGGGCCGTCGTCGGTCAAGTACAGGAACTCCGCGCGAGGGCTGAAGGTGTCGTCGAAATTCGAAAGCAGAAATTCGTCGCCGGCGCGCGCGGTGAACGCCGGCTCGTCGAACACGTCGAGGATGGGGGTGTCTGCGGTAAAAATTCCCGTACAGAAGCCCGCCCAGGCTTCGGTAACGGTGCCGTCTCCGTTTCCCGTGGCGTCGCCATCATCGTCGTCGTTTCCCCCGCAGCCGGTGAGCGCGAGCATGCTGCCGATCAGCCAAAGCGCCTTCCAAGAGTGCTTCGAATGCATCATCGATCCCTTTACCTCGCCTCCAAACTATCACGAGCTCTCGGCTGCAGACCGAACGGCGCTCGGCTGCCGCGACGCCGGAGTGTGGGCGCGTCCGACGTATCCCTACGTGGTCGTGTGACGACGAGCAGATGCGGGATCGGCAGCCAAGCACATCGGCACCAACGTCGAGCTCATCGGTCATCGGACCGGCGCTAATGCGCGCTCAGCGGTGAAATCGAACGTTCGTCGAGAGAGCCGAGGCGACCGTGCGTGCTCCCGTGCGGCAGGCGTTGCGCTGCGTCGAGCACCAACCAAACCAAGAGCCGGATCTGCAGCGCGGGCCCCTACGACGCTTCGGCTGATTCGATGCGTCGAGCGATCGCTGCAGTTCGCCTCAACGCGTTCGTGTGGCAGTGCGTGCGACCATTCCTCACGTGGACCGATCGATGCGAGCAACAACGGGGTGCCAAACTCGTGGCACGGCGCCTCTCTGCTCTCGCGCGCGACTCACGGCTCGGCGGGCGCGGCCAGCGCGCTGACGCACCCGGCTGGATCGTCCTTCGGAGGCGCGGCGAGGCACGCGCTCTCGTCCAGGTACCAGCGCCCGGTCTCCGTTTCGATGGATCGGGAATCGACCGAGACCAGGTGGTACTTCTGCTCGCAAGGCCACTCGCGTTGATCGGTCGCCTTCGTCGGTGCGTCCTGGGGA
>JAEZYO010000895.1 GCA_023419055.1 Pseudomonadota bacterium
CACGTCGACCGTGAGCTCCTGCGACCCGCCCAGGCGCAAGAAGCGCTTGCGCTCGAGCACGCCGAGCAGCTGCGGCTGGAGCTCGAGCGGCAGCTCTCCGATCTCGTCCAGGAACACCGTGCCGCCGTCCGCGCGCTCGAACGCGCCGGCGTAGCGGCGATCGGCGCCGGTGAAGGCGCCGCGCTCGTGGCCGAACAGGGCGCTCGCCGTGAGCGTGTGCGTGAGCGCGCCCGAGTCCACCACGACGAAGGGTTTATCCCTGCGCTCGCTCTCCGAGTGCAGCGCTCGAGCGACGAGCTCCTTGCCCGTGCCCGACTCGCCGCTCACCAGCACGCCGACGTTGGTCGGCGCGACGCGGCGGAGGGTCCCCATGAGCCGGCGCATGGAGAGCGCGCCGCCAAGCAGATCGTTCAGAACTGGTGCTGTGTGCGAGTCGACTTCGCGCTGAGTCCCGTCGAGGATCTTGAGCCGGGTGCGGCCGATCCCGAGCTCCGTGCCGAGCGGCACGCGCGCGCTCTCGATCCTCACGCTGCCCAGGAAGGTGCCGTTTCGCGAGCCGAGATCGCGGATGCGCACGCCGTCGTCGGTGCGCGTGAGCTCGAGGTGGAAACGCGAGACCGTGGGATCGGAGAGCACCAGGTGGTTCGCGCGTGAGGTCCCGACCGTCAGGCGATCCTCGGGCGCCTCGAGCCTCTGCGGCCCGTCGGGACCGCCCGAAATCTCGACCGCCAGCGTCTTCACGGTGAGAGGTCGCGCACCCTCCAGGGGCTGGGTGCCGAGCGTCTCGGAGGGCGTCTTCATCGCTCGTCTCTCGATAGCCTCCCCTCAACCGCGCGTGAACGCTCGAGGCGACAAGTTGTCGTCTCGAGACGACAACTCGTACGAGCGCGAAATGCCGAGAAACCGCGAGAAGTCGTGCGTTCCGGGGCTGGCCCTCTTCTTGCTGAACGGCGGGCGGAGAGCGTCTCGTGAACCACTTATCGTCCAGTGCGATCCTGATCTTCGCCGAGTCCGACGAAGACGTCGTCCTCATCGGAGCAGCGCTCGAGACCGCCCGGTTCGCCGATCACCTGCGGGTGGTGCGCGACGTCGCGGCCGCGAAGGGCGCGCTCGAACAGCAACGCTTTCGAGTCCTCGTGCTCAGCGCGCGAGCGACGACGAAGCCGGAAACCATCGCTGCGGTCCTCGACGCCGCGCGGGCGAACGACGTTCCCGCGGTGCTGTTCAACGACTCTTCCGCTCGGTCGGAGGTCGAAGGCCACGGACTCCTCCGCGCGCTCGGGCCCACCGAGCTCGTCCGCGTCCTCCGCAGGCTCGCGAACACCGAGCGACCGGCTCCACACCCGAGCACCTTCGTGATGCGGGCTCAGCGGCTCGAGACCTCCGCGGCGCTGACGGTGGGCCTGGTCCACGACTTCAACAACCTGCTCACGATCATCTCGGCGAACGCGTCGCTCGCGCTCGCGAAGCTCGACGCGCGGCACCCTGCGCACGAGCTCGTGACGCAGGTCGACCGCGCGACCCAACGCGCCGCCGATCTGGTGGGGCAACTACTGCGCATGAGCCGCGACGAGCCGTTCGTGAAGCGCCTCGTCGACCTGGAGGCGCTCGTCCGCGAGTCGCTCAGGCTCCTCGGCGCCTGGATCAAGCCTTCGGTCGTGATTCGCGCGGAGTTCGAGGCCGAAGCCGCGATCGTGCAGGGTGATCCTACCCAGCTTCACCAGGTGGTTCTGAACCTCGCCACCAACGCGGTGCACGCCCTCGAGCAGCGCGGCGGCACGCTCAGCGTGCGCGTCGAACGCGTCGTGCTGAACGAGGAAATCATTGCTCGTTTCACCGAGCTACTCCCCGGAACGTACACGCGCCTCGTCGTCGCGGACACCGGCCCCGGCATCCCGGAGGCCGACCTCGAGCGCATCTTCGAACCCTTCTTCACCACGCGCCAGCCCGGTAAAGGTAGCGGCCTGGGCCTCGCCGTGGTCGAAGCGATCGTCAGGAGCCACGGTGGCGGGGTCACCGTCGAGAGCGCCGTCGGCCGGGGCTCGACCTTCAGCGTCTATCTGCCTTTGATTTGAACGAACAGGAACCGTTTTCATGAACTCGGAGCTCTTCAACGACACCCTGAACACCGCCCTCACCACGCTGACCTCGGTCGGCCTCAAGGTGATCGGCGCCATTGTCCTTTATCTCATCGGGCGCGCCCTCATCAATTGGGTGGTCTTGCTCGTGCAGCGCGCGCTCGAGCGGCAGCGCGTCGATCCCACGCTGCTCCGCTACGTCGGCACGGTGATCTCCGTGCTCGCCAACGTGGCGCTCGTGATCGCGATCCTCGGCTACTTCGGCGTCGAGACCACGAGCTTCGCGGCCATCCTGGCGGGCGCGGGCATCGCCATCGGTACCGCGTGGGGCGGCCTGCTCACGAACTTCGCGGCGGGCGCGTTTCTGGTCATCTTGCGCCCGTACCGCGTGGGCGACTTCGTGAGCGCGGGCGACGTCACGGGCACGGTGCGCGCGATCGGCCTCTTCGTGACCACCATCGACACGCCCGACGGCGTGCAGACTCACGTGGGCAACGGCAAGATCCTGAGCGGCACCGTTCAGAACTTCTCGGCCAACCCCACGCGCCGCGTCGATCTCACCGCGCAGCTCCACTACTCGGTCGACATCGAAGACGCCATCGCGCGCCTCAAGCAGAAGCTCGCGGCGATCCCGAACGACGCCGTCTCGCCCGCGCCGGACGTCGAGATCTTGAGCTTCACCGAGTTCGGTCCGGTCCTCGCCGTGCGCCCGTACACGCACACCGACCATTACTGGCAGGTCTACTTCGACGGGAACAAGGCCATCGTCGCCGTCGCGAGCGAAGCGAACTTCCCTCCGGTCGAGCGCAACCTGCGGATGAAGGGCCCGGCGCCCGCGCTCACGAGCCAGATCCGCGCGACCGGCGCGGAGTGATTTCTAGCTCATCCGAGCCCTTGCCACGGCGTGTGGTGCAGCGTGTACGGCCCGAAGAGCTCGCCGCTCTCGCGCGCACGTACCCGCAGCACCACGCGGCTCTTCGGATAGGCCCGGAGGGACTCGCTCGACTGGGCGAGAAGCACCCCGCCCGACTCCGCGTCGACGGTGAGGTCAGCGGTGACGAAGCGCGTGACCGCGCCGCTGCCCTCGGGTTCGACCTCGGTCTCGACGTCGACCGGAGTACCGGGTGGGAGCGGCACCCCGAGGTGCGTGATCACCAGATCATCCTGAGGCGCGACGGTGCACTGGACCGACGCGCCGATTTCGACGTCGTAGCGGCGCAGCGTGATGCCGCGCTCGGCCGCACGCGTGACGAAGGCGGACGTCACCCCGGCGGACACGCGACCTTCGCGGACGAGAGCGGTCACTTCACGCGCGAGCGACTCGACGAAGCGGAGCCGCGCGGCGCACGTCTCACACTCGAAATAATGCGCTTCGACGCGCTCCTCCTGGTCCGGGGCGAGCTCTCCCAGGCGGTACGCAACGAGGGTGTCGAGCGCGAGCGGGTGAGCCAACGAGTGAGCGACCTCGGTCATGTTGCGGTTCCCTCCTCGGGCGCGAGGCAAGCCCGCAGGCGCGCGAGCGCGCGGTGACGGACTACGCGCACGTGCCCGGCGTCGAGCCCGAGCGCGGCGCCCACCTCGGCGGAGGGCGCGCCGTCGAAGAAGGTGAGCACGATGACGCTGCGCTCGCGCTCCGGCAGCTTCCCGAGGCAGAGCGCGAGCTGTTCGCGATCGAGCGGCTCGGGCGGAGGCGGCGCTGCCCCGTCGAGCGCGGGGTCGTCGGGCGGAAGCGGCTCGGCGCGAGCACGCTCGCGGCGCATGCTCTGAGCCGTCAGGCGCGCGGCGCCGAGCACGAACGACCCGATGCGCTCGAAGTCCTGCACCTCGCCGCGCCGCAGCTTCTCGAGCGTGAGCAAGAGGACCCGCTGCGCGAGGTCTTCGGCGCCCACCTCGCTCCCGAGGTGCCGGAGACCGAACGAGCGCACCCGGGGCCAGAAGCGCCGGCAGAGCTCCTGCTCGGCGCCGAGCCCCGGGGCCGCCGACGCGATGCACCGAGCGAGCTCGGCGTCGGGAAGGGCGGCTGCCTGCTCCACGAGCGCCCTTATCACCCGATCGCGCGGAGCTCGCAACAGGGCCGAGCCCGCGCGCCGCACCGGGGCGCGGCGCGAAAGCGAGGAGGGAGAAAAACCTATCATGCGGCGCTGAGTAGGCTCTCGAGCGCGGCCTGATCGGGTGCCTCCTGGGGAGGCGTCCGACTCGCCACGTCGAGGTTTCGAGCCAGGCGCTCGATCATTCCGCGCGCCGGCGGGAGATGAGAGCCGAGCACGAACGAAGGAGCCTCGCCGACGATCCGGGCGAGCTGCTCTCCCGTCTCCTCGGCTCGTTGGCGGTGGAACCACGGCGCGTCGATGCCCGCCCACGCCACCATGCCCGCTTCGAGCTCGGCGTCCGAGATCGCGTCCGCCCGCTCCGCCGGCTGAGACAGGAGCGCGCCGAAACAGTCCGAGCTGAAGAGCGTGCCCGTCTTCGTGTCGCGCACCCACGTCGTCTCCGGCGCGTCGAACGTCGGCGGGCGCCCCACCGCGAGCTTTCTGTCGCCGAGGTCGAGTGACTGCCCGGGGTTCAGCAG
>JAEZYO010000955.1 GCA_023419055.1 Pseudomonadota bacterium
ATCGTGCGCGGCGCCGAAGATGTGGCGCCGCGCGGCGACGGCGATCGGCCGCTCACGCAGCGGCTCGATCAGGGCGAGCGCGTGGTGTGGTCGGCGCAGCCGCGCCGACGGATGCGCCGCTTCCTCCCCCACGGCCATCGCGAGTGGGGGTTGCTCGCCATCGCGATGCTCCTGTTCGCAGGCGTGGGGCGCATGGTGTTCGGTGCCCTCCCGGCCCTCCGCAAGGTGCACGAGGTGCTCCCGGCGCAGAGCCTACCGTTCATCGCCCTCGCGCTCGGAATCGGCTCGGCGATCCTCTTGATGTTCGCGATTGCTTGCTATCTCGTCTACGACGCGGTGATTCGGCAAGGAGTGCTGACGCGCGAGACGCGCTACCTCATCACCAACAAGCGCGTCCTCATCCAGCGCGGCGTGGAAGAGCTGCACGTCGACCGCGACAAGATCGTGGACGTGATCGACGCCCCCACGGGAGATGGGCTCTACGACGTCTTCATGGTTCTCGACGGGCCGCGCGCGCGAGCCCTCGCCGCGAGCGGCGCCTTCGGCGAGATCGACCGAGGTCCGCACCTTCGTCCGGTGTTCGAGGCCGTCGAGGACGCCGAAGGCGTGAACCGGATCTTGCGCACCGCCGTGGCCTGAGCGCGGGATTTGGGTTCTTGTCTCGTGCTTGTCGGTAGCTGACGCGCTCGGCGTCTTTCGCGACCTGGCAGGCAAACTGCGCCGGCCGATTGATTTTCTTTTTTTGTGTTTCTCGGTTGCTGACGCGCTCGGCGTCTTTCGCGACCTGACAGGCAAACTGCGCCGGCCTCGCCGGTTCTCGTGTTGGATCGTGGTCTCGGTTGCCGATCGTGATCTGGTCTCCCAAGACTCACACCTCGTCGCGGGGCCGCCTGCGGCGGCCGGGCTCGCTGCGCTGAGGCCTGGTTTCTGTTGTGCCTTGCTGACGCGCTCTGCGTCTTGCTCCCCGGACTCACGCGGCCTCGCTGGATCGCCTCGGGCGCCCGGGCTCGTCAGCTCTTTTCGTCTTGCCTGACGCGGCCTCGCTGGATCGCCTTGTGCGGCCGGGCTCGTCAGCTCTTTTCGTCTCGACTGACGCGTCCCTGCTTCTGACGCGTCCCTGCTTCAGCGCGCCTTCTGCTCGAGCGCGCGACGGCAGGCGAGCGCGTGAAGTCGAGCGTTCTCGAGATAACGATCGTTCGCAGGCTCGGCTTCCGCGATGAAGGCATCCCAGTGCTCGAGAGCTCGTTCCGTGTGCTCGCGGCGCTCCGCGGCGTTCGTCGCGGAGCGCGCTCGGGCCATGAGAGAGAGAGCTCGGTAGTACTCCTTCTCGTACGCCGGCACGAAGAACACGCCCGGCGCGTCGAGCACGTCCGTGCCGGGTAGGCCAGTGAAGGGCTGCCCCACACGATGCGCGGAGTCGAGCGCAACCCAGGCGGAAGGTAGATCGCCGTAGCGGTCGAGCGCGACCGCGAGCCCGTAGTACGCGAGCGCGGTGGTGTCGGGGTGGGTGGCGAGCGCGATGGCGCTCCGGTAGTCGTCGATGGCGAGCGCCAGCTGGCCTTCTCGCACACGAGCGTCCCCGCGGTTGTAGAACAGGTCGGCTCGAGCCCTCCGGCGCTCGGCGTAAGCGAGCGCGCGGGTGTACGCCATGATCTCGCTCCGCGTCTCGCCGAGGTGAGCGAGCGCGAGCCCGTAGGTGTAATTGCAGGTCGCCGCGAGCGGACCCGGGGGTAGCTCGCCGACGACGCCCGATAGGAGGTCGCGCGCTCGTCGCGGGAAGTCCGCCTGGAGCAATACGTCTCCCAGCAGGCACTTCAGGCGCGCGCCGGGGAGACGACTCGCGCCCGCGAGATCGGCGGCGGCGACCGCTGCGAGCGCGAAATCACGCGCGACCGCCGGGGAGCGACTCGCCGCCCCCATGATGAGCAAGCGCTCGAGCTTGTCGGCGAGCGCCTCGGAGCGCGCGAGCTCCGGGTCGCGCGCGCGCTGCCAGAGGCTCGCGTCGGCGGCGGCGCTGCGCGGTGATCCGGTGAGCACCCCGAGCAGCGACAACGAGATCCAGAAGCGTCGCACGCTTCACTCCTCCCGGCGGGGGCGAGCGCTCACGCGACTCGCGAGCTTGTGCCGCGCGTGCTCCGCCCAGGGCCCCTTCTCGGCGCGCGGGTCCGCGAGGTACGCGCGCCAGTGGATCTCGGCGAGCTTCGGATCGCGCACCGCGACGAGCACGGCGATCGCAGCGTGGAGCTCTCCGCTCGGGAGAAACAGCGCGAGCCGCTCGCGGTTCTCCGTTGCTTCGGGAGCGGGAGTCACGCGCTCTGGCTCGTCCGTCGCCGAGGAGAGGGTCTGCCGCGCGATCGCGGAGCGCGCCGTTTCGTCGAGCAGACGCTCGAGCGACCACGGATCCGAGACCTCGAGCGCCGCCGCCCGCGCGAGCTCGGATTGACCAGCACGGTCGAGGGAAAGCGCGCTGAACGCGACCACGATCGCGTCGAACCCCGGCGACGAGGAGCGGCGCGCCTCGTCGAGGTAGAGCTCGGCTTCACTCGCAAATTCGGGCCCCCGCGCCAGGGCAGCCGCGCCCGCTTCGAGCAGCGCGCGCGTTCGCTCTCGGGGATCCGACAGCAGGCTCGCTCGAGCGACGAGCAGGCGGTAGAGGTCGTGTCCGCGTGCGACGGCGCCGCTTACTACTGCTGCCCCTGCGATGTCGTGCAACGCCTCCGGATCGTCGATGGACCAGGCAGGTCGCCCCGGCCCCGCCTCGAGCAACGGCGCTACCTGCGCCCACGCCTCGCTCGGACGTCCGAGCCGCAACAACGCGCGAGCGCGGAGCAGCGCCGCGCTCGGCGATCCCTTCCGCTCGACGGATGCGGCATCAGCCAAGGACAAAGCCTCGGCCGGAGCTCGCTCGAGGCGCGTGTAGCCGCGAGCGAGCGAGCGGCAGAAGCGACGATCACTCGCCCTCACGCGAGCCCAGAGCTCCGGCTCCGCCGCCTGCGACGAGCACTCTGCCGGTCTCGGACTCGCTGCGGCCACTCCGGGCAGAGCCGCCCGGGGCGCGGAAAATCCGGTGATCGCGAGCGCTAGAACCGCCGGGAGCATCCAGGCGATTCTAGCAGCTCGGCGGGCGCGTGAAGGCGCGGTCTCCGTAGCGGGACGGCGACGCGCGAGATTTCAGGGCGCCGCGGCGCGGCCGACGAAGGGATTGTGGAGCACGATGGTCTCGGTGCGTCGCGGCCCCACGCTCACGAGGTAGAGCGGCACACCGGCGGCTTCTTCGATGTAGCGAATGTACGCCCGCGCCGCCGCGGGCAGGTCGTCGAGCACACGGGCATTCTCGAGTCGCTCCGTCCAGCCGGGGTGCTCCTCGTAGACCGGCGTGAGCGCGCCGGGCCGATCGAGCAAATCGATGGGCAGATCGGTGACGCGCCCCGCGGGTGTGTCGTAGGCGACGCAAACCTTGATGCGAGAAAGCCCGGTCAACACGTCGAGCTTGGTGAGCGCGAGGCCGTCGAAGCCATTCACGCGCGCCGCGTAGCGAAGCGCCGGCAGGTCGAGCCAACCCGTACGTCGCGGGCGCCCCGTCACGGATCCGAACTCGGCCCCCACCTCTCGCAGGTGCGTGCCGTCGGCGTCGGTGAGCTCGGTGGGGAACGGACCCGAACCTACGCGCGTCGTGTACGACTTGGTGATGCCGATCACGGTGTCGATGCGGTTCGGCCCGATGCCCGTGCCCGTCGCCGCGCCGCCCGCTGTGGCGGAGCTCGAAGTGACGAACGGATAGGTCCCGTGATCGATGTCGAGCAGCGTGCCCTGAGCACCCTCGAGCATCACGCGCTTCTTGCTGCGGATCGCCTGGTCCACGATCGACGAAGCGTCGCCGAGGATGGGCACGAGCCTCGCGGCGGCAGCGGTGAGATCCGCCATCAGGGCTTTCACGTCGGGCAGCGCGCCGCCGAGCGCCGAGATGGTGGGCGCCCAGGCATCGACCGCGGCGCGAATGCGCTCCTCGAGGCGCGGGAGGTCGCGCAGATCACCGGCTCGAACACCGTTTCGGCGAGCCTTGTCCTCGTACGCCGGACCAATGCCCTTCTTGGTCGTGCCGATGGCGCGCCCCTCGGGAGCCGTGGTCTCGCGCAACGTATCGATCAGCACGTGATACGGCAGGATGAGGTGAGCTCGATCGCTGAGGACGAGGCGCTGCTCGACGGCGCTGTGCCCGCGGCGCTTGAGCTCGTCGATCTCACCGATGAGGACGGCGGGATCGACGACCATGCCCTGCCCGAGCACGCTCAGCGTGCCCTCGCGCAAGATCCCGCTCGGCAAGAGGCGGACGACGATCTTGTCGTCGCCGACCACCAGCGTATGACCTGCGTTCGGCCCTCCCGCGTAGCGGACCACGAGCTCCGCCGACTCCGTGTAGAGGTCGACGATCTTTCCCTTGCCTTCATCGCCCCATTGGGCGCCGACGATCACTACCGATGACATGTCACACACACTCGTTGGCCCGGACCCGTGAGGAACCGGGAGCTCGTTGTTGATCTCGACTCGGGACCGCCGTTTCTTCGAAAGCCGCGGTCCGCTTTGTCGACTCCCTACCCTCGGGTGGGCGCCGTGGCAACCGTGCGCGAGACCTCGAGCGCCGCGGCCTCTGGATCGGCCGGCAGAGGTCGACGCCCGCCGAGCCGGAAGTCCAGCAGTTCCGCTCCGGACGTTCCTACCTCCACCGCATGGGTGAAACGCCACGCCTGGGCATACTCGGCCACATCGGAAGCCGGCGTTACCGCCGAAGCGACGCCCTGGCGCCGAAGCGCCAGGAGCAGGCTCTCCAGCCGGCCGTCCACGAGAACCCTAGGAGGCTGGCCGCGGAGCACTCCCGCCGCTTCCAACGCCCAGCGTAGGTCGTCGAGGCGAAGCGCGAAGCCCGCGGCCGGCTTGGGACTTCCGAAACGCTCGAAGAGACCGTCGTAACGCCCGCCGGCACCGATGGGCTGCCCGGGTCCCCGCGCGTGCACGTGAAAGACAGCGCCGGTGTAATAGGCGAAGTCGCGCGACTCGGCGAGATCCACGATGAAGCGTGGCGCGAGGGCTCGAGCCTCGGCCGCGTCCACCAATTGCCGGAGCTCTCGGACTGCCGTGATGGCGCGAGTCCCGGCGAGCAGGCGCTCCGCCCGTTCCCAAAGGTCGGGGCCGCCGTGGAGCTCGGGCAAACTGCCGAGCGCACGGAGCGCCGGACCGGCGAGCCCGGCGCGCCCCGCGCGCGCGACCGCCTCACGTTCGTCCCGCAAATTGAGCGCTTCGACGATCCCCGCCACGTGGCTCGACGGCAGGCCATCCAGGAGCGAGGTCGTGATGCCGGCGTGTCCGAGGTCGACCACGAACTCCGAGAGACCAGTCGCGCGGATCGCGCTCGCGGCGACCGTCAAGACTTCGAGATCGCCCGCGAGCCCGGGTGCTCCGACCAGCTCGACCCCCGCCTGAGGGATCTGCCGGTGCCTGCGCGCTCGCTCGCGGCGCCGGCGCAGCACGGACCCCTGGTAGCAGAGGCGCGCCGGGAGCGGGGCGTCGGCCAACCGTGTCGCGAGGAGCCGCGCCACTTGCGGCGTCATATCTGGACGGAGCGCGACCACCGCGCCGGTCTCCGGTTCCACGAAACGCAGGACCTCCGACAGCTCGAGCGCTCCGAGTC
>JAEZYO010000975.1 GCA_023419055.1 Pseudomonadota bacterium
GGGGCCTACTGGCTCGGGCAACGCGCGTTCGAAGCCTCGACCCCGGTCACGGACGGTGACGGGACGACGTGGACGTGGGAGCTCCCCGCCTACTTCCCGGAAGGGCGGCGGCTCCGCGTCGCGGTCGACGGCGGCACGCTCTCGCAAGGCGGGCAGCCTCTCGCCTGGGACGGTCACGGCTACTACGAAGTGGAGCTCGACGCCCGGACTCTCACCTGGACTCCGTGAGCCCGCTTGTCAGCGCGAGCGCAAGTAGTCCTTGGGGGCGGCGCCGTGGACTGCGCGAAACACGCGATGAAACTGGGCGTAGCTTCCGAAGCCCGCGGCTCGCGCCACCGCTTGCAGGTTGTCTGCACCCGCGCCTGCCAGCACGTGAAAGCGCTCGATCCGGAGCCGGTTTCTGTACTCGACCAGCGAAACGCCGAGCTCCGATTTGAAGAGCCGAACGAAGCGGCTGAGGCTCAGCTCGAGCGCGGACGCGAGCTCCTTGCCGCCGAGCCTGGGGTCGCGGTCGAGCAGCTCGAGCGCCTTCTGCACCGTGGGCGCCACTGGCTTTTCGCGCGCGCGGCTCGCGCCGGCTTTGCGGGTACGGGCGAGCTCGAGCGCGCTACCGAGCAGGGAGCACAGGATCGCGGCGCGCTCTTGCCTGGCCTCGTCGACCGGTCTCTTCGAGAGGCCGGTGTCGTTGAACATGATGCCGATCCGCGCGCTCGCGGAGCGGATCGGCGTGCAGCAAACCCAACCGCGACCGACGACGCGGCTCGAGTCCGGGCCGTGGACGACGATGGGACAGTTGTCGAGCACCGTGAACGGCTCGCCCGCCTCGGCGCGATCGAACACGTCGCCGACCGCGTCCGACGAGTCGAACATGATGTGGCGCTCGTCGACCAGCCCACCTTCGAGGTCGGTCCCCCAAGTACCGAGCATACGGTGACTCGCTTCGTCCCTGATGAACACCGCCACGCGTTCGAGCCCGATACGAGCGCGCGCCACCTCGAGCGCACGCCGAACGATCGCGTCCGCGTCCTCGAGCGCCGGCAGCTCCCTGAACGCCGAGAGCAGCCACGCGAGCTCCCCCCGAGACGTCGGCACCCGCACGGGCTCTGGCGCGCCTCCCTCCACGATGAGGTCCCAGTTGACGGTGCGCCGCGCCTGCACGGTCCCGGAGATTACCACACGCCCTTCATGGAGGCGCCGCTCGCGCGCCGACCACGAAACGGAACTCGATGTCACCACCGCCCGGACGCTCTTCGAGATCGCGAACCGCGAGCGCTGGCAAGGCTTTGCGCCAGAAGCGAAGCGCCCGCGCGTTGTCGTGGATCACCGAGAGCTGCCAGCGCCCGGGGTGCTGCAACAAAAGGAGCTCGAGAGCGCGCGCTGCCACGTCCCTACCTCGAGCTCCGTGGATCAAGAAGAACTCGCTGACGCTGAAATCCACGTCGGCTGGCATGTACGCGAACGGCTGCGCGCCGGCGCAGACGAACCCCACGGGTCGGCCGTCGCTCGCGATCACGTAGCTGCGCTGAAGCGGTTGCTCTGCATCGTCCGCTCTGCGCGGTGCTCGCAAGTTCTCCGGTGGCGTCACCGAAGAGAGCCAGTCCTCGACGAGGTCCGGCATCCAGCGCCCGCTCTCGTCCAGGCTGTAGAAGTCCGTGTCGAAGCCGGAGAGCTCGTGGACGTAGAGCGGCCAGACATTTCGAAAGAACAGCTTCGCGCTCGGCTCGCGCCAAGCCTCGATGAGTGAAATGGTAGCGGTGGTCATGAAGGTCACCTCGTCGCGACGAACGACGAGCCGAGACTGCAGCGTACTGACCTCGACCCCGCGCCGCGAGCAGCCCGGAAGTGAAATCGCCTCCGAAAGCTAGCGTAGCGCGGAGATCGGAGCGGAACGCGGAACGCGCTTTCTTCGCGTCATCTCGCGTGGCAGGCTGCGCGTCGAGCTTGCAGGTAGAGCCCCATGAGGCCGAAAACAGAAGTGAGCAGCAGAGAGACCGTGAAGGCCTCCAAGGGCGCCGGCCCCCTCGACGCTGACGGGATCGAGCGGGCGCTCCATCACCTGCGCGAGGTGGTGCGGGCTCGCGGGCTCAAAGCTTCGAGCGTGAGGGACGCCATCGCTCGTGCCGCGCTCGCGCATCCCGGGCATTTCACGGTCGACGACCTGGTGAGCGCGCTCCCGGAGGCCCACGCTGCCACCGTGTATCGCGTCATTCCGCTCTTGATCGAGGCGGGCCTGGTGCAGGAGGCGCCCGGCTTGGCCGGCGACGGGCAGAGCTACGAGCGCGCGTTCGAGCGCGAGCACCACGATCACCTGGTTTGCACGAGTTGCCACCAGGTCGTCGAGTTCGAGCACGAGGCGATCGAGGCCTTGCAGCGTGACGTGGCGGAGCGTTTCGGCTTCTCCCTGACCGGCCACGTGCACGAGCTCTTCGGCTTGTGCGCGCGCTGCCGCAAGGGTCTCGGGAGCGGCAGGAAAGCGGCCCCGCAACCTCGGGGTCGAGCCAAGTAGCACCGCGGCTCGCTCGAGCATCCGCATAGCGCCCGGGCCTCCGCGAAACTCAACGAAAGCCCCTCCAAACTTGCGCCTCGGTCCCTCCGGGAACATAGGGACCAGGTGCAGAAGACCCGCCTGGAAGGCGCTGCCACTCACAACCTGAAGGCGTTGGACCTCGAGCTCGAACCCGGCGAGCTCGTAGCGGTGACGGGCGTCTCGGGCTCGGGCAAGAGCAGCCTCGCGCTCGACACGCTGTACGCCGAGGGCCAGCGGCGCTTCGTCGAGAGCTTCAGCCCGTACGCGCGCCAATTCCTCGAGCGGCTCGAGCGACCGCCCATGCAGCGGCTCGAGCCCGTCCCCGCGGGGATCGCCGTGGATCGGCGCGCGCCGGTCAAGAGCTCGCGCTCGACGGTCGCCACGATGGCGGATCTCGAGCCCTACCTCGCGGCGCTCTTCTTGCGCGAATCGCGGCCGATTTGCCCGGATCACCGCGTGCCCGGCGCCTGGTTCGACCCCGACGCGGCGGCCACGCGTGCCGAGAGCGAGCTCAAGGGTCGCGCGGTCGTCACCTATCCGCTCAGGGTGGACGGCACCGAGCAGTACCTCGAGGTGCGCGAGCAGCTCCTGCGCGACGGGTACCGGCGCGTGTTCACGGGCGGTGAGGTGCTCGACGTCGACGCGGCGCAACCCTCGCGGGTGCTCTCCGGCGGGCGCGTGGAGGTCGTGCTCGACCGCCTGGTGGTCGGCCGCGAGAAGAAGCGGCTGATCCAGAGCATCGAGCTCGGTTGGCAGCGCTCCCCCGACACCGTGACCATCCACGCGGAGGAGCGCGCGCTCGTGCTCCGGCGCGGGCTCTCGTGCCCGGAGTGCGCGCGCGAGCTCGAAAGCGCGAGGCCTGGTCTCCTCTCTTACGATTCGCCCCTCGGCGCTTGCCCCACTTGCCGTGGCTTCGGACGCACCCTCGGCGTCGACCTCACGAAGGTGCTCCCCGATCCGACGCGCAGCATCGCGAAGGGTGCGGTGCGCCCCTGGCGCGGAGAGTCGACGAAGTGGGAGCGCGCGGAACTCAACAAGCTCTGCAAGCGCCACGGCATCCCCACGGACGTGCCCTGGGGCAAGCTCTCGAAGGCGCAGCAGCGCGTGATCATCGAGGGCGACGGCAGCTGGGACTCCGGGAAGTTTCCCGGCGTGCTCGGTTGGTTCAAGTGGCTCGAGACCAAGACCTACAAGATGCACGTGCGGGTCTTGCTCGCGCGTTACCGCTCGTACGACGAGTGCCGAACTTGCGGCGGCAAGCGCCTGAACGAGCAGGCGCTCTCGCATCAGGTCGACGGCCTCAGCCTCTCCGACTTTCACTCGCTCGAGATCCGTCAGGCGCGAAAGCGCATCGCCGAGCTCCGCACCCAGACGGGACAGGGCGAGCTCGCGCGGCGTGAGCTCGAGAGCCGGCTCGGCTACCTCGAGCGCGTGGGGCTCGGCTACCTCACGCTCGAACGGCAGGCGCGCACCCTCTCGGGTGGTGAAGCGCAGCGCGTGACGCTGACGGCCGCGCTCGGCACCTCGCTTCACAACGCGCTCTTCGTCCTCGACGAGCCGACCGTCGGGCTCCACCCGACCGACGTCGCGCCGCTCATCGAGGCGATGCGCGAGCTCTCGCGCCGGCAAAACGTGGTGCTCGTGGTCGAGCACGACCCGCTCGTGATTCGCGGCTCCGATCGCGTGGTGGAGCTCGGTCCAGGCGCGGGCAGCGCCGGCGGCTCGATCGTCGCGGACGGAGCGCCTTCGACCTTTCGTGGCCCGAAAACCGCGACCGGGCGCGCGCTCGGCGAAGGGACTCCTCGCCGTCACGCGCCGCGCCAGATCGAGAAGAAGCTCCGCGTCACGAACGCCACCGAGAACAACCTCCGGAACGTCAGCGTCGAGTTCCCGCTCGGCGTGCTGTGCGCGGTCACGGGCCCGAGCGGCTCCGGCAAGAGCACGCTCGCGGTCGACGTCCTTTACCGCGCGCTCGCACGTCATTTCGGCGACTTCGACGTCGAGCTCCCGGGAGCTCACGACGACATCGACGGGGTGCGTGCGCTCGGCAGCGTGGTGCTCGTCGATCAGTCTCCGCTCGGCCGCACCTCGCGCGGCAACGCGGCCA
>JAEZYO010000997.1 GCA_023419055.1 Pseudomonadota bacterium
CTACCACGTAGGTCGGGATGCGCTCCGCTACCGCGGCGACGGCGGCCTGCACGTTCGCCAGGCTGTTTCCTTCCTCTTCACACTCCGCGGGGTTGCCGTCCGTGACGAGGACGATCGCATGGACCGCGTCGGGCTCCGCCTCCTCGAGGGGCTCGAGGTATCCGATAGTGCCTTCGAGCACGTGGAGGGTAGGTGTCCCACCCCGCCAGTCGTCTTCCGTGGCCGGCGTCACCAGGTCGATCGCGGCGGCGAACTCCGGTGACGGGAGCGGCGTCATGGGAACGGCGGGAGCCGCGTAGGTCGCCGCGTCGCAGATGTCGTCAGGGCCGGGGAAGAACACGAGCGAAGCGGAAATGCCCATCGCCGTTTGATCGGCGAAGAAGGCCTTGGTGGCGGCGACGACGGGATCCCACTTGAGAGCGCGGTCGTGCCACTCGGTATCTCCCTTGCCCATACTGCCGGACACATCGAAGACGAACGCGAGGTACACGGGCTGAAGGCGCGCCTCGCTCACTTGCGAGGCGCACGCGCTGCCGCTACCGGCGCTTCCGGCGCCGCCGCCGAGGACCAGCGAACCGCCGAAGCCACCGCTCTCCGAGGGCGACCCCGAACCCCCCGATCCCGATTCGGGCCCAGACCCTGCAGCACTGCCGCCGGAGCCTGCGCGGGTGGAGCTCGGAAGGGCGTCGCCGCTGCAGCCCAGTCCGTAGACGAAGGCTGAGAGCAGCCCGATCCGAATGACCCAGAAAGCCGTGTTCATGGCCGACGCTCTATAAAGGTGCGGTCGAAGGCAAACTGGTGTCACAAAGTGAGGTCAGCCGACCGTCAAGCGAGCACGCCGGAGAGTGGGCCGCAGTCGGGCTCGATGCCGAAGCCGCCGGCCATGTACCCGAAGGCGTGGAGCACCGAAGTGTGGAGCTTGTGTGCGCTCTCGGTCCCGGCAAATTCGAGATACTGGCCCGATTGGAAGCCCAGGTTCTTGCCGCCGACGAGCAGGTACTGCATGTCGCGCGGGTTGTGACTGTGATTGGTGCCGCTCTCCACCCCCCAATAGATCAGGGTGTTGTCGAGCATGGTGCCGTCGCCCTCCTGGATGGCTGCCAGGCGATGGGCAAGGTACGCCACCTGGTCAGAGAATAGCTTGTCGAAGCGGATGTAGGCGGCGCGAGAGGTCATGGTTTCGGATCCGACCGTGACCGAGTCGTTCGTTCGGCTGACGTGCGCCACGTTGTCGTGCCAGCTGTTGTTGTTGGTCGGCGCTCGAAGGCCGAGCATCCCGTTGTGGTGACTGCCGGAGAACCCGAAAGTGAAGGCGGCTACGCGCGTCACATCGCAGGTAAATGCGTTCACGATCAGGTCCGCCTGAACGTTCCCCCAGCGGCTGATGGCGTCGGCGTTTCGATCATCTCGGTCGACGTCTGCCGTGTCGGTCTCCTCGCAAAGGCCACCCACGACGACAGGGCCACCGCCGCTTCCGGGTCCCGAGAGTCGTTTCTGGAGCTCGAGCAGCGCGTCGACGTGAGCCTCGAGCTTCTCCTTCTCCGTCTGTCCCAGGAAGGTCTGGATCGAGCGAAGCTCGTCGGTATTGAGCTCGATGATCGATTGGGCGACGGCCTTTCTGGCTTCGGCGGCCGCATCGGCGGGCGCAGGCCCAGAGGGCATCGAGCCGGTGTCGAACGCGACGTCCCTGAAAATATCCTCGAAGGCGCGCGCCGGATCCGGCTGCTGAGTGATGGGGCGCCCGGGGCCGGAGTAGCAGATCACGTTGCGCTTGTCGCTCCCGCCACGGCCCGCGGCGCACAGGTGGATGCTCGCGATCGGCGTCCCGCCGCGGATCTCCGAGTTCTGCAAGAGCACCTGGTCGATCGAGGGCCCGTTCGCGTAGTGGGTCGCGTCGTCGAAGAAGCGTTGACCCGTGAAGAGCTGGGCGATGCCCGCTTCGTGGTGATTGTCGAAGGTCCAGCTGTGATCGACCCGACGGGGGAAGAGCAGGTGCGGCTCGAGCCCTTTGAAACCGGCGAGCGGCTCGTTGAGGGTGAAGCTTCGCGCGTCGGCGCCTTTCGTCGGCCACCACTCCGGCGGGTGCGAGTCCGGCGTGAAGACGAGGACCAACCGCTTCGGGTTCGCGCTCTGTGCTTCGAGGCGGCGCGCCCTCAGAAACGGAGCGAGAAACAGGCTCCCGGCGGTGGTTCCGAGGAGGGCACGGCGAGACAGCTTTCGGTGTTTGGGAAGCAGCATGTTTTGCCTCGGAGCTACGGAGTGGACGGCGGCGGCTCGACTCGTGACCGCTCGAGCGTGCTCTTGGACGTGAGGATGCCCTTGACCATGTCGACCATCTTCCCGGTCGCGCCGAGGGCGGCTCGACCAGCTTGAATGGGCGGCAAGCCGCGGTTCTCTCGCTCGCGGGTGCCGTCCGCGTTGCGCTCGGCCGAGGTCGCGAGCCCGAAGTAGAAGCGGAACGCTTGTCGCGACAGGCACTCGCGGACCCACTCGCTCTCGGCGAGAGCGCGCGCGAGATCCGAGTGATCGCCGAGCGCGGTGTTGACGTCGGTGTTCAGCAGGTTGCCCGTGGTATCGACCGGGATCCCGTTTTGCGACGTGCGAGGACGGCCCACCTCGTCGAGGTTCTCGAAGGTCAAGCCGACTCCGTCGATCAAGGTGTGACACGCGGCGCACCCCGGCGAACTCGCGTGGAGCTCGTAGAGCTCACGCGTCGTCTGCGGCTGCTCGCGCTCCTGGGTGTCTTCGATGTCCGGCACGTCGGGCGGGACGACGAAATCCTGGCAGAGCAAGCGCTCTCGCACGAAAAGGCCACGCAAGGTAGGCGAGGTGGCGCCCTCTTTCGAGTTCTTGCTCATGATGGTGCCGAGCGCGAGCACGCCCGTGCGCTGCGTCACGCCGCTCGCTCCACCGCTCGCGTAGAACGTCGCGAGCGCGGCCGGCGGAGCCGGCACTTCGGTCGTGAGGAGCGCTGTCAGCCCTCCCCCTTGCAGACCTCCTCGCTGGTCGAGAAAGGAGCGTGTCTCTTCGAGCATGGCCGCGCGCACGCCGTCGAAGGTGGGGAGATCTTTCCGCACGATGTCCGGATCTTCGAACCCCACGACCTCGAGCCACTCCTGCAAGAACTGCGAGAACTCGGCCTGGGCGGCAGGGTCGGAGAGTAGCTCGTTGACGACGCCGGCGAGCGCAGCGCCGTCCGTGAGCTTGCCTTGGCTCGCGAGCCCGAGGAGCGTCGCGGTCGGAGGCTTGCCGAGCACGCTGTACGAGAGAAAGGACGCGACCTCGTAGTCGGTCAGCACGAACTCCTGCTCCGCGGGGTCCTCACCGATCTCCGTGCGGTAGAGAAAGTACGGAGAGTTCAGCAGGCCGCGCAAGACGGCGCGGAAGCCTGCGCCCGGGTCTTCGAGCGTTGCCGTCAGGGCCTGCGCGCCGTCGAAGAGCTTGCCGAAGCGCGCCAGATCGGGGCTCGTCGCTGGTCGCCGGAAGGCGCGCCCGATCGCGTCGTTCAAGAACTCGTCGCGGCAGGTCGCCGCGAGTTCTCCGCAAGGAACGAGCGCCGTCAGCTGCGTGAGCGTGAGCCCTTGAATGAGCTCCTCGGCGAGCCGAAAGTAGCCTTCCGCCAGCGGCACCGAGACGAACCCGGACTGCGAAAGGTTACGAAAGACGCCGCTGTCGATCTCGGGCTCCAGTCGAGGAACGCCCTCCGCGTCGACGAGCGACACCGCGACGCCCAGAAATTGCTCGACCGAGCGGCGGTACTGCTCGTGGGTCAGCTTCCAAGTTCGAGCCTGCAGGGCGGCGGAGACTGGCGTCGGCGGGCTGAAAGGGATATTGCCTTCGGCGTCGGGCTCGGGAATGTCGTTGCTGGGTCCCGTCCCGGCGTCCGCTTCGCTTTCGGGACCTCCTGCCGATCGCTGAGAAGCAGGAGGGTCGGAGATCACGCCGGTGCACGAGCACAGGCAGACCACGAGAGCCGTGTGAAAAGATCGGGCGAATGCGCTCATTTCTGGCCTCGCTGAGGTCACGCGCAATGCGCACTGGGCACTGCTCTTCCTACAAGGGCGAGGCGTTACGGAACTGGTGTCGGAAAAAGATCGCGCGCAGCGCCGAGCGCGAGTAAGCGACCCTTCCTAATGAATGGCTCGGATGCCGCGATCGGGGCGAACGCCCGCTATTCGTAGCGGATCGCCTTGATCTCGACTTCGATCTCCCCAGCGGGACGGCGCACCGTGATGACGTCGCCGACTTTGCGCTTCATCAAGCTTTCGCCGAGCGGCGATCGAAAGCTGATGCGTCCCTTCGAAGGATCCGCCTCGTCGGGGCCGACGACCTGGTACGTGCTGGTCTTGCCGTTCTCGTCTTCGAGCTCGACGGTCGCGCCGAAGCGCACGCTGTTGTTCTGCGACTCCTCGACCCGCACCACCTCCGCTTGCTCGAGGCGCTTGGTCAAGAAGCGCACGCGGCTGTCGATCTGGCGGAGCCTCTTCTTGCCGTAGGTGTACTCGGCGTTCTCGGAGCGATCGCCCTGCGCCGCCGCGTCAGCCACTTCCTGCACGACGCGCGGACGCTCCACGTGCAAAAGATGCTTGAGCTCGTCTGCGAGCTTCTTGGCGCCTTCGGGGGTCAGGTAAATCGGCATGGCGGGCTTCGGAGTCGAGCAGGCGGGCTTGGAGCCGGTCCTAGAACATCTCCCGTCGCTGGCCTTCCGATCCGCGTCGCATTCCTGCGTTGCTCCTCCTCAGCGTGCTTCAGCACGCGTCGTCGTCGCGCCTTGGTCTGCTCGCGTCTCTTCGGCCAGCTCGGTCCGAGGTTTAGGGCCGGCTCTTAGCGCGAGTTCTCCGCGAAAGGCAGGCTTTTTTTCGTCTGGCCGTTGCGGCGCGAGCATCGTACCGTAAGGCCCTTGAGGGCAAAAACGCTCCTTCTTCTCGTCGCCGGGCTGCTCTTCACGGGAGCCATCGTTTCCGGCTTGATCGTCGCGCTCTGGCTGCCGGGCTACATCGAGCGCGAGGCCATGCGCCAGATCCGTGAGCGCGGCCTCGAGCTCTCGAGCTACGAGCTCGAGTACGGCTTCGGATGGGTCAAGCTCACGAACGCGCGAGGCAAGCTCGTCGACGTCAAGAGCCTCGACCTTTCGTTCAAGAGCATCGAGGTCGAGCTCGACGGAACGGAGCCGGAGCGTATCGATCTCGACGGCGTCGGCGTGCAGGCGGCCGGCTCGGCTCCGACGCTCGCGCTCGAGCTCGCGGCCTGGAGCAAGCGTTTTCCGCGGAGCTACGCGCTGCCCCTCTGGGCCAAGGGCGTGGACATCGTCTGGCGACCCCAGGCCGGCGCTGCGCCGTGGCTCGAGATCACGGGCGGCGCCGCCGCGAAGAACGAGACGACCACGATCGTGAGCGCCGAGCAGGTCAAGGTGGCCGGCACGCAGGTGGGCAAGGTCGGCGCGAGCTGGACCGCCACCACGTCCGCGGTCGCGATCGGGCTCGGGGAGCCGGAGCTCGAGAAGGCGCCCGTCAAGGTCGAGGTCGCGATTGCCGACAAGCCTCGGGTGACCTTTCGGCTCTCCCCCACGCGGCTCGAGAAGCTCGCGGGTCCCTTCGGTGTCGAGCTGCCGGTCGAGAACGTGACCGCGAGCGGCCAGGTCGAGCTCGCGTTCCCGTCGCAGCTCGCGCTCGCTCCCGCCGACGGCTCCCTGCACATGACGCTGGAAGGCTGGATCCCGCCACACCCAGCCGAGCTCGACGGCTTCGTGTTCGGCAACGTCACCACGTTCGACTCGAAGCTTGCCATCAGTGAAGACCTGCGAACCGTCGCGCTCACCGACGCTGCCGTGAAGGCAGGCAAGTTCGAGCTCAAGGGCGGCGGTACGGTCGTGCGCGAAGACGGTCACGCCCTCGCGCGGCTCGCCTTCGCGGGGAACCTTCCTTGCCCCGCGCTCGCCGGCGCCGCTGCGGAGTCCAGGCTCGGGTACCTGCTCGGTCGCGTCGCGGGCAAGCTCGCCGGAGCCGCGGCTCGGCAGCTGGTGGAGGGCAGCGTCGCGGTCGAGGTGCGCATCGCCGCGGACACCCGTAAGCTGAAGGAAGCCGCGGTGGAGCGGCGCATCGGCATTGGTTGCGGGCTCAAACCGCTCACGCTCGAGGAGCTGAAGAAGCTTTCCGCGCTGTTCCCGATTCCCGCGGAGCTCAGCGTCCTCGCCGACGAGATCGCCAAGCTTCCGCCGCCGGATCTCGCAGCGCTTCCGCCGCTGCCCGGCGGGTCGGCGTTCCCCGCCGCGCCGGCGCTCCCGCCCGCCTCTTCGTTCCCGAAGTTGCCGCCGTTGCCGTCGGCGCTTCCGCCCTTGCCGCGCATCGACATCGATTTCGGCAAGGCCGAAGCGGGCTCGAGCAAGAAGGTGCAGCCGAGCAGCGCTCCGAGCGCCGCGGGCTCCGCGAAATGAAGCGCTTCGTCATTCTCGGCGCCGGCATGATGGGGAGCGCCATGGCGCTGCCGCTCTCCGATCGCGGGCACCAGG
This sequence comes from Pseudomonadota bacterium, assembly GCA_023419055.1. The sequence continues at coordinate 6,509 of JAEZYO010000997.1, forward strand.
TGAGGCTGGTCGGGACGCACCTGGATCGGGAGATCATCGCGGCGCTCGAGCGCGATCGCGTGCACCCGAAGCTCGGAGATCGCCTCCCCGAGGAAGCGACCTTCTTTCAGATCGAGAGGCTCGGTGAGGCGCTCGAAGGCGCTGACGGCGTGGTGCTCGGCGTGAGCTCCGCCGGGGTCGAGTGGGCGGCGGAAGCGCTCGCCCCGTTCCTCGTCGCGTCGAGCTCCTTGCCCGTCTTGATGATCGCCAAGGGTCTCCGCTCGATGGACAGCGCCATCCGCGTGCTCCCGGACGCCTTCTCGATGGCCCTGCCTGAGGCCGCGCGTGCTCGCGTCAGGCCCGTGGCGGTGGCCGGCCCGTGCATCGCGGGCGAGCTCTCGAAGCGCGTCCCCACGTGCGTGGTCTTCGCAGGCTCGAGCCAGCCGGCGATCGAGTTCTGGAAGGAGCAGGTCGCGGGTGACTACTACCACGTCTGGACGAGCACCGACGTCGCCGGCGTCGAGGTCTGCGCCGCGCTCAAGAACGCGTATGCGATGGGCATCGCGCTCGCGACCGGCAAGCACGAGGCACGGGGTGGCGTGCCTGGCAGCATCGGCCTCCACAACCTCGAATCGGCGATTTTCGCGCAGTCCATCTTCGAAATGGCGCGCGTGGTCGAGCTCGCCGGCGGCTCGAGAGAAAGCGCCTTCTGGCTGCCGGGCGTCGGTGATCTCGACGTCACCACCAACGGTGGGCGCACCGGTCGCTTCGGCAAGCTGCTCGGCCTCGGCATCGGGCGAGACGCCGCGATCGAGCGCATGCAAGGCGCGACGCTCGAGTGCCTGGAGATCCTCGCCGTGATGCGCGCGGTCGTCGCCGAGCTCGAACGCGCCGGCAAACTCGGCGAACGAGAGCTTCCGCTGCTGCGCGAGCTCTGTCGTGTCGCGCTCGACGGAGCGCCGGTCGCTCTCCCGCTCGAGCGCTTCTTCAGTCCACGCCCAGGCTGAACTTCACCGAGTAGCTCACCACGGTCGGCCGCTCCGGCTTCTCGAAGCGAACGCTCTCGAAGGCGCGCACCATGCAGCGCTTGAAGTCGTCACCGCCGAGCGCGCTCCGCGGCTGCCCGACGCTCGGGGCTCCACCCTCGCGAGCGATGCGCAGATCGACGCCGAAGCTACCGCTCTTGCCGGGCTGCTCCACGAGGCGATAGCAGTCGAGATAGCGAGGAAAGCCCTGCTCCAGCGCGCGCAACAGCGAGGCTCGCGCAGCCTCGCTGCCTCCACCGCCGATGTGCAGACCGAACGTTTTTACCTTCAGCTCGGGCAGGGGCGGCCCGGAGCTCACGACCGGGACCAGCGCGACCCGTTCGTTCGACCGCGGCTCCGCTCCCGGAACACCGGCCGAAGGCCTAGCGCCGGTTTCCCCCTGTTCCGACTCGCCGCGGGGCGCGCTCGACGCATCACCGGAATTGGGCGAGCTCGCTGGCCGAGGCGCGGCACACGCTGACGCGAAAAGGGCGCCCAGGCCGAGAGCGGGGAGCACGGAAAACGAGCAACGCACGGGCCCGAGTTTCCCAGGCTCGTCGGGTCGTGTCGAGCCCCGGGCACGAACCAGGTGCAACTCTCTGCCGAATCGGATAGGTGAGCCATACCGATGCAGAGTTCGCGTCCAAAGAAGGTCCTCCTCGGAGCGCTCGTCACGGCGCTCGCGGGGATCTCGCCTCGGGCATCGGCCGATGAACCAGGGTGGTCGGACCGCTTGCTACATGGGACGACCGAAGGCGATCCGTCGGCGCTGAAGACGACGGCGGTCGTCGGGTTGTACGGCTTGGCCGCGGCGAGCGTCGCGACGGGCGTCGTCTACACGCTCCGCGCGCGCGACGCGGGCAACAAGGCGGACGACTACTTCGAGGCCGCGCCGCAAGGCTTTTGCGACGAGCGAGCGTCGATCGACTGCCATCGCTACCTCGAGCTCCGGCGCACCGAGAGCACGCGCTACCTCGTGGGTGAAGCCTTCTTCGGCAGCGGCGCCTTCTTGCTGTTGTCCGGCGCGCTGGTCGCGGAGCTCTGGCCCAATCAGGTCCGGGCGCCGAAGCTCTCCGGGAACCTCGGCCGCGATCACGCGCTGCTCGGCATTTCCGCCGAGTTCTGAGCGGAGCGTCCACCACTCGTCATCGGCGTAGACTTGCCCTACCGACCTAGCGCTCGAGCAGGCGCAGCGGCCAAGGTAGCTTGGACGTTTGCGCCGAATCCGTGCTTCGAGCTCCGGGCACCTGCAACCAGCCGAAGTATTCGGCCGCGCTGATGCCCGAGAGCAGCACCACGATGCTCATCACGGCGATCAAGATGGTCGAGCGGGTACGAGGCTGCTTCTCCCCGGATTCCGGGCGACGCGAAGCCGCGCGGAGCGCGCGTTCGGTCCGTTCTTCGGGATCCTTCGCCCCCGGTTCGGGATCTTGGTCCCTGACTTCGACTGTCTTGACCGGCTCAGCGGGCACTTCTTTCGCTTTGAAGATGCGAGTCTCGTCCTCGCCGTCGTCCACCGGTCCGATGCGGGGCACGTCCGGCGCGGGGGGGCGCGCCGTGATGATCTCGCTGCTGTCTCCCGCATCTTTGGGCGGCGGCAGCGTGCCCTTCTGAGAGGCTTCGGTGACTCCGGTCGCCCCGAAGAATTGGGTCGACTCGTCCGCGTCGGAGACGACCGCGGAGAGGCGCTCGAGCAGGCTGAGCTTCTGACGGCGACCCTTCAAGGTCGAGCGCATCGACTCCTGGATCACGACACCGACCTCGCGCTCGCTCGCGATGAGCTCGGGGGGCAGCCCGGCGAGCGCTCGGGACATGGTGGCCGGATCGGCGTAGCGGAGCGCCGGGTCGTCGCTCAGCGCGCGCCTCACGATCGCCGCGAGCGCGGGAGGCGCGTTCGCGAGCAGCTCTTGCGCGCTCGGGCCGGGCTCGCGATTCGTCAGCAGCGTGAGGAGCTCGAGGCCGGCGGCGCGCACGTCGTTCATCGCGAGCGCGCTGCTGCCGAGCTGCTCCACCGCCGGGCCTCCAGAGAACGGCGCGCTCTCTGGGTTGAGCAGCGTCGCGACTCCCGCCTCCATGAGCAGCGTCTCGCCGAACTCGGCGATCCAGATCGTGTCGGAGAACAAGCACCGGCCTACCGAAGCGGCACCCGCTCCACGCAAGAGATCCTTGGCGCTCGCCACCGCCGAGAGCGCATCGCAGATGATGCGCGCCGCGACCCGGGGCTCGATGGGCGTGGGCTGTCCGGCGAAGGTGCGCGTGAGCTCGTAGAGCGAGACGCCGTCGACGTATTCGCTCGCGAGCTGTGGAACCTCGTCCAGCCAGACGATGCCGAGCATCTTGCTGATGTTCGGATGCGCGATGCAGCGGGCGCCGTCCACGGCTTGCGAGAGCGCGACCTCGTCGTGGGCCGCGGATGCATCCCGCAAGAGCACGAGGCGCCCGGCCTCGTGCCCCTTCAGGAGGCGGCCGAGTCGCAGCCAACCTGTCGGGCCATCGAACAGCTTGAAGAGAGCCTCGCATTGCGCCGACGGGCTCGGCTGCGAAGGTGCGTTCGGTGACGGAGTGGTCATGAAAGGGGTTAGGTGGGGTTAGTCAGAAGTGGAGGGACTCGCTCGGAGGGCAACCGTCCGTCGGTGTCACGGCGGTAATGAACGCACTCGCTCGCGCAAAGCCGCGAGGTTCGAACGACTGCGTAGGTCCCATGATTCCGGTGCATCGTCGTGGCAGCGCCGAGTGCGCTACTCCAAGCTCGAGCGCGCACCCGATTGAAAAAGACTAGAGGTTGATCGGACGACCTACAAGTCTCGCTCACGCGAAAGAAGGCTGCTTTGTAGAACTATGGATAACGATGTGTGCCTCGAGCACCCGCAACGTCTTGCTCGCGTGTCCCTCGCTGAGCGTCGCGGACTCGCTGACGGCTCGTACACTCGGTGTGTCACCCCGTGGAGCGGATCGGGCGTCGTCTTCGCGCGGGCACGTCAGGGCTCGTGTTCGACGGCACCGCCCCTGGGTGCGCAGGACACCGACACGCTTTTGCGCACCGTTCCGCCTTCAGGAGTCAAGTCACACTGAGACGAAACGCCTCGAGTTGACCCGGCAAAGAAAAGAACAGCATAGCTAGAGACCCTGGAACCATCGGGGTGGAGTGCCCCCGGCGCCTCCCGCAGCTGCGATCTGGTGACCCCGAATGGTGGCATCCGGGAACTAGAGCACCGATCGGTTTGCAACCGATCGGTGTTC
>JAEZYO010000027.1 GCA_023419055.1 Pseudomonadota bacterium
AAGTGAATCCGGTTTGAGGGAGCTCATGAGTTCGAAACCGTTACTGCCGACGCTTCTACTCGGCCTCGCTGCGAGCATCCTCGAGGCCAGTCTGGCTCGAGGCCAGCAGCCGCCTCCGCCCGCGCCGGATGCCACAGCGGAACAGCAACCCAGCGCGATCGGGTACGCACCGGGCGAGGGGTTCCGACTTCGTTCCGAGGACGGCAACTACGTCCTTCGCATCTCGCTCCAGGCCGGCTTCAAGGTGGAGCCAGCTTGGAACGAGGGTGATCACGTGATGGATGGGACGTTCCCGTTCCTGCGCCCGATGATTCGCGGGAACATGGTTCGCGAGTGGCTCAACTACCGGCTCTCGTTCGAGGCCGCAGACGGCGAGCCCTTCGTCCTGGACGCCTTCATCGATCTCACGCCCTGGGAAGAGTTCAACGTCATGCTCGGCCAGCAGGGCACCCTCGTGTCGCGACACTCGAACCAGGCGCCACAGACCATTTTCTTTCCCGAGTTCGCGTCCGTGTCGAACTACTTCTGGTCGGGTCGCGAGCGCGGGGCGACCGTGTACGGCAGCGTCTTCGACGAGCGCCTCGACTATTTCGCCGGCCTGTACGGCGGGTCGCCCATCGACGAGCCCGCGAACCTCGCGGACAACTTCGTGGTCGAAGGGAGGCTCGCAGCGAACCCGCTCGGCCCGGTCAACTCGACCGAATTTCCGTTCGACGAGGACGGCAACCCGCTCCCATTCAGGCCGTCGCTCACCGCGCAGGGATACGCGGGGCGCCTCCAGACGAGTGAACACAGCTACAACCTTTCGAACGGCGTCCTCGAGCCAGCCGCTGCGGTGAGTACCGACGAGATCTACGTGGTCGCCGGGGATATTTGGGTTCAGGGCGGTCCCGTGGTCGTGTTCGGCGAGGGCTACTACCGCCACATCGATCCGGTCCTCGGTTCTAGCTACTCGTCCGTCGGCGGCTGGGGGCAAGTCGCGGTGGGGGTGTACGAGGACGTCATCGGCGCCGGCGTCCGCGCCGGATACATCAACCCCGACACCGACCTCGAGGATGACGAGGCCTTCGAGCTCGAAGGGCAGGTCGCGTACTTCATCGAGCCACCCGAGCTCGTACTGAAGGCGCGGTACGGCTACATCGATCAGAGCTCGCCCACCGAGCCAGGGGTCGCCGGCATCCCGTTCGACCCGGGCCAGACGCACGTCGCAACTCTGCAGCTGACGCTCTTCTTCTGAGCCTCAAAGGGCGTTGGATGGGTCCCCAGCGTGAGCCGGATGTGCCCCGTGGGGCAGCTCACGACGAAGTCGTCGCCTTCATCCTCGATCTCGGCCGCGCCCTCCAACAGTACGGCACCCCGGCCCATCAGATCGAAGCGACGCTCGCCGCTTTGTGCGAGAAGGTCGGTCGCCGCGGCGAGTTCCTCTCCACTCCGACCTCACTCATGGCGATGATCGAGCGACGGCCCGGCGCGGAGTCGACAGCCCATCTCGTCCGCGTCGATCTGGGCGCCGTCCAGCTCGACAAGCTCAGCCGGGTCGACGAGGTCGCCGAGCGAGTAGTCAGGGGGAAGCTCTCCTTTGCCGAGGCAGGCCGCCAGATCAAGGAAGTCGACAGGGCCCCGTCGCTCTATGGCCCCGCCTTGAAATTGCCCGCGTACGGGATGGCGTCGGCCGCGGTGGCGCTCTCTTTGGGGGGAGGCTGGCTGGACATGGCGGCGAGCGGCGCCATCGGAGTTCTCGTGGGTTTGGTGGCGACCCTGCTTGGCCCCCACGTGCGCCACGCCTTCGAGTTCATCGCTTCGTTCGTGGCGAGCGCGGCCGCCATCGGCGCTGCGCACTGGGTCGGTGCCAAGCCGGCGATAACGACGCTGGCAGGCCTCATCAGTCTGCTTCCCGGCTTCAGCCTCACGATTGGCGTCTCCGAGCTCGCGCGGCGTGAGCTCGTCGCCGGTACGGCCCGGCTCATGTGGGCCATCACCGTCCTTCTCGAGCTCGGCGTCGGCGCCATGCTCGCGAGGCAGCTCCTACCAGCGCCGGCCGCGCTCCCCGTCTCGGGGACCGTCCCATCGTGGGTGAGCGAGCTTGCCCTGATTGGTCCCGTGTTTTCGTTCGTCGTCCTTTTCCAGGTCCCGAGGAGCGCCATCGCCGTGGTCGCGATCGTCTGCGTGGTCGGCTTCTACGCTGCACGCTTGGGAGCCGGGCTCACCAATCCCATGGTCGGCCCGTGGCTGGGGGCCTTCTGTATCGGCATCACCTGCAACTTCTACGCGAGCGCCTTCAACCGGCCCGCGATGGTCCCGCTGGTGCCGGCGGTAGTCCTGCTCGTGCCAGGAGCCACGAGCCTCACCGGCCTGACGGCGATCATGGACGCCAAGACGGATGCCGGGATGCAGCACCTGGTGGCAGGGTTCGTCGTCGCAGCGAGCATCGTCGTCGGTCTCCTCACCTCGAATGTCATCGCGCCGGCGCGGCGCATCCTGTAGGCACGTCATCCACTTCGCACGTGCATCGAGAAGAAGCGCAGCATCTCTCGGGCCGCATCGGGGCCGTTCGGATCGGTGTAGGAACCGTTGCGGCTACCGCCCGACCAGGCATGCCCTGCACCGTGTACGCACCACTGCTCGGCAATCACCTTGCCGTTGCGATCGCTCAGCACGGACCTCGTGTAGGAGTGGCCGCCCGTAACCTTACCCTCTTCTACGGTGACGTCGTGCGCGCTCGAGTCGATGCATTGCGCTAGCGCTTGTTCACCGTTGCGCGGGTGGACGGTCCTGTCGCGGTCACCATGGAACACAATCACCGGAATCGGATTTCGACTGGCGCTGCGCGGCCTCGTGCTTGCCGAGCCTTGCTTCATGGCTGCGAACGCCGACGGCAAATCGTGCGCAGCCCCCACCGGTAAACCGGAGTGAATACCGACGGCGGCATAGAGATCGGGATAGGTGGCGCCCATGATGGCAGCCATCGCCCCGCCCGCAGATAGGCCGGCAACGTAAACGCGGCGGGGATCGATGCGATACTCGCGGACCACGTCGCGCGTGATGTCCGCGATGATAGAAGGCTCGCCCCGGTCTCGCTGCTGCTCGGTGGTCTTGAACCAGTTCCAGCAGTTCGAGCCATTGGCTGCTCGCGCCTGCGCCGGGTAGACGACGAAACAGTCGTTTTGCTCCGCTATCGCGTTCATGCCGGTGCCGGCAGCGAAGTCGTCGGGATGCTGTTTGCAACCGTGCAGCATCACGACGAGCGGCAGTGACTGTCCCTTGTAGCTGCTCGGGACGTAAACCTTGTAGCTGCGGGTTCCGGCACCGTTGGTTCGCGACGCCGTGAGAAACCGCCCTGCGTGCTCGTCGTTCCTTTCCGCCTCGACCTCAGCCTCGAGTATTGTTTCTCGCGGGACGCCGCCCCAGGCGGGGCCTGCTCGCAGCACGGGCGGTCGTACGCTCGCGCTCCTGGTCGCGGTCTGATGCGCTCGGGGGGCCGACGCACCCGAGGCGCCCAGCAAGGCTCGTTGTATGGCAGCAGTCGCAGCTAGCGGGCCATCGGTTCGCAGAAGCTCCGTCGCTTCCCGCATCTGCTGGAGAAAGTCTCTGTTCATTTCCATTTTTGAAACCTCTGACGACGATTCGTGAATTCCTCTTCGAACGGAGTGACTATCGAATGCGTCCGGCCAACGCGGCCTTGACGGCGGGGCTCGCGTGCAAGGTCCCGAGGACGGCGATGGACTCGATGGTGTCCAACGCGAGCCGAGGCGTTACGTCGGCGCCGATGCTGGCGAGACCCAACACCTGGATCTGCAGCTTCTGTCCCGCGGCGCGCACCTCTTCGAGGTCGCGACGGGAAAAATGTTGCAACCCGAGGACGAGGCTCTTGCGAGCCACTGTTTGCTTGATGACGTCAGCGTGTGTCGACAACTGATTGCGGATGGCGGTGCGAATCAGGTCGGTGCGATTGGAGTAGAACCCCTCCTGCACCAATAGGTCGATTTGCCCGAGATCGATGGGCCCCAGGTTGATGGTGATCTTCTCGCTTTCACTGACTTTGACCGGGTCTCGTTCCGAGCTCTTGACCATTCATACCATCCTGTTGCCATCCTGCTGCCATCCCCTTACCATCTACCTGGATGGTAACCTACGACGCATCCCCTCCTTGTCAAGCGGAGAGCGCATGCGCAGCCAGCGGTTCACCGCGCCTCGATCTAGAAACGAATCGACGGATTTCAGTCGGACGTAGCGCTCCGTGTCGAACCGCGACGAGGTGGCGTCGGAATAGTCGAAGCGCTCGAGGACCAACCGTTGCAAGTCGACCTGCATCACGAATCGCCGCTGTCCTTCCGAGCTGCTCACGGTCGAGCAAGCGGCGCGCTTGCTCAATCCAGTGATCGAGCCGCTGCCCTCTTTCGACGACGCCGTCGCGAAGCGCACACAAACATTCGAGGCATCGCGGCCGCATTAGAAGCGTCCTGCGCCGCGCAGAAGTCCCTCGAACTCGGCCCCGCCGCGCGGCTCGGGTCTCGCCTTTCCGGCGTCTCGTCGATGGCAAGAAGACGGCGGGAGGTGATAAATCTCCACTGGCCGAGCGCCCCGGGCATGACGCCAAATGCCTGCCGTTGCCCGCTGGTGTTGGGTGGGCAGCGGCGCATCGATGCAATACGGACGACTGGCAAAGCTTGGGCTTTTCTGCGCGTTCCACGCGCTCCCTGCCTGCAGTGAGGACGGCCGCGAGACGCCGGCAAGCGGCGGCGCAGCCTCCGCCGGTGGCAACGGTGGCGGCGCGAACGTCGCAGGCGAAAGCGGAAGCGGCGGCTCACCTGCTAGCGGTGGCCAGTCGAATCCCGCCGGCGGCTCCTCGAGCACCGCTGGTGGTGGAGGGACGACGCCGACCGCTGGGGCAGGTGGCACTAGCGCGGGTGACGGCGGGAGTGCAGGGTCGACGGGAGGCAGCGGCGGCTCAGCCCCCACGTCCCGCTCTCCGCGCCAGCTGCTCCTTTTGGACGAAGGAAACACGCAAGTTCACTACGTCGATCTGGACGACCCTTCGAAAGACTGGAGCGCGCCCGCTGCGGGCCGAGACCTGCAACTCATCGGCAATCAACGCTTGCTCGTCGCCCAGAACAACGGCTTTGCCGAGCTCGATCTCACGGCGAAGGGCAATGACGTGCTCACCGTCGAGGTCACCGGCTTACCCGGCACCGTCGAGGCAGCGCGACGGCTGCCGAGCGGCAACACGATCATCGGGGGCAACGGCGGTGGGGGAGTGTTCGTCTGGGAAATCGGCACGGACGGCAAACCCGTCAGCTCACACCAAAAGCTTTTTACAGGGGTCGACAAGCTCCGCACGTTCCGCCTCGACGACAGCGGGGCAAGCTTCGTCTTCTGCTCCACGGTCGAAGGGTCGAACCAGCGCACCGTTCAGCGAGGCACCTGGGACAGTGGCCTGACCCAGCTCTATGGATTCGCGGCGGACCACGCCGCGATCCACATGTTCAAAGTCGTCCAGACCGCTACGAACGAGGTCACCGTAGCGACCGGCTACGGCGCGAGCATCGTGCGCGTCGACATTGGCACCAAGCAAGTCACCGCGACCATCGGCGGCACGTCACAGCCGGCGCCCGAGGGCGCCACGCGCGAGCTCAGCCCAAACTTCTACGCGGGCTTCCAAATTCTCGAAAATGGCGACTACCTCGTCACGAACTGGCAGGGCCACGGCGGAGGTAACAACGCCAAAGGCTATCAACTCATCCAATACGATCGCGACGGCAACCTGATCTGGTTCTTCGATCAGACCGAATACCCGCAGATCTCCTCGCTGCACAACGTGATCGCCCTCGACGGACTCGACACGACCAAGCTGAGCGACGATCGCGCCGGGGCGATCGTCCCGCTCGAGTAGGGCCGCATTTCACGCGCTCGAAGACGCGCCGGCGAACGCAGGCTGTAGCGAGGTCAGAGCCTCGATGGGCCTGTCTCTGGCAGGGTGCGGTGGCCCGGCTCCGGGGGCTCGGGGCGACCCGAAGTCAGGCGAGCGCCGAGATCCGGTGGCTTCACGAAATCGAAGCGCCGCGTCGGATCCGATGAAGGTTCGGAGGACCGTCGGGTGAATACCGGACAGTCATGCAACTTTGCGCACGCGACGCGAGCGGCAGCCGGCCTGCCGACGGGCATCTTCGGGGCAACCGAGCGGCCTTGGCGCGCCTCCAGTCAGCTTTGGCGGCAGGGTGCCTTCTCCCCGTCACGCTGCTCGTGTCCGGAGTCTCTTGGGCCGAACCCGGTCTGAGGATCGGAGCACGGGGCGGCATTGCGCTCGAGGACGGTGTGGATCCCTACGTTGGCGCGGACCTGCGGTTGTCGTTCTCGCGGAGTCCGCTGACCATCAATCCGACGTTCGACTACGTCTTCGACGAGAAGATGACGCTCTACCGGCTGAGCGTCAATGCGCTCTATTACCTGCCCTTTTCGATCGGTCGAGTCGACCCCTACGTCGGGATCGGCGTCAACGTGACAAGCTTCTCGGTCAAGGAGAAGACACCCCCTGTTGCCAATGGTGGCCAACCCGGCGGCGACGAGACGGGTGACGACAATGGCAATCGGCTCGGCATGAACCTCGCTGCCGGAGCCTGTTTCGACCCATACCCGATCGCTTAAGCACCTATCGCGCCTAATTGCAGGGCAATCCGTGGCCGAGAGCGGGAGGGTTTGGGCTCGCGAGCCAGACCGATGAGGACGTCGCCCACGGTGCCGATGAGTTCGGTC